>JAYVKA010000261.1:0-12412 GCA_043768885.1 Planctomycetota bacterium | reverse complement strand
GTTCCGCTCGATGACCGGTTGGCAACGATGGGCGCACTGATCATTTTGTTTCCGGGATTTTCTTTTACCGTCGCGATGACCGAACTGGCCACCAAACATCTCAGTTCCGGCGTGGCGCGACTGGCCGGCGCAGGAGTCATGTTTCTTACGTTGGCGGTCGGAGTCAGCCTGGCCTGGCGCCTGGGCCAGAATTTTCGCCCCGCTGTTCCCACGATTGTGCCGTTACCGGACTGGGCCGAATGGATAGCTCTCGTCTGTTCCCCGTTTGCATTTGCAATTCTGTTGCAAGCCCGCCGTCGCCAGTGGCCAGTCATCTGTCTGGTCGCCTGGAGCGGCTATCTGATCGCCAAAATGGGAACCGCCTGGATGGGGGTCGAATTCGGCGCCTTTTCCGGCGCACTCGTCATTGGGGTACTTTCCAACCTGTACGCACGATTGCGAGACCACCCGGCGATGATCCCCCAAGTCCCCGCAGTTTTGATTCTCGTCCCCGGCAGCATCGGCTTCCGAAGCGTCACCGCGTTCATCGATCAAAACGCAGTCGCCGGAGTCGAGTTCGCCTTTGCCATGTCGATCATCGCAATCTCGATCGTCGGCGGCCTCCTCGCCGCCAATGCCATCGTTCCACCACGAAGAAGCCTCTGACCTGTCCAGAACCAAACAACCGCCTCGTTTAACCGTCAGCCGAAGGCGTACGCGTACGGCACCGACACGTTCGCCTTCGGCTGACGGTTAAACGAATCTGGCAATGTCCAATTATTCCACAAACAATGACCTGCCAATCATGAACAAAACCTGCGCTTTTTTGACCATGGAAGACCCTACCGGATTTTTCGTCGAAGACGAACTCGCCGTCGGACCCCTCGCAGAGTTGGGCTGGGCGGTTCAAAACGTCCCGTGGACAGCCTCAGGAATCAACTGGTCCGAATTCGAAGCCGTCATCATTCGTTCGACCTGGGACTATCAAAAATCTCCCGACCGGTTTTTGAAAACGCTCGAGGCCATCGAAGCGTCCGACACTCGCCTGTTCAACCCGCTATCGATCTGTCGATGGAATTTGCACAAAAGCTACCTCCGCGACCTAAAGCAAAAAGGGGTCCCTATCGTCCCAACGAAGTGGTACGACCGGTTGGACGAAGCGACCGTGGACGCGTCGTTTACTGAATCAGGCACCGACCGAATCATTGTCAAACCGGTAATCGGCGCGAACGCCGACGACACGTATCTGCTTCACCGCGAAAATCCGTCGAACTGGCGAACGGCACTGAACGCCTTCGCCGACTCTCCCCTCATGCTCCAGCCCTTCATCGACTCTGTAATCGAAACCGGCGAATACTCTCTCTTCTATTTCGGCAACCAATACAGCCACGCCGTCATCAAGAATCCCCGGCAAGGCGACTTCCGCGTCCAGGAAGAACACGGCGGTACGGTCGAGGCAATCGAACCCTCACCAGCAATGTTGAACACCGGCAACCAAATCATGACAACGATCGGCAGCATACTGCTCTACGCCCGAGTCGATCTCGTCCTTCTCCCCGACGGCTCCCCCGCCCTGATCGAACTGGAACTAATCGAACCCACCCTCCACTTCACCTGCGATCCCGAATCCCCCACGCGATTCGCAAAAACACTCGATTTTATGGTTGGTCAATAACAGATTTTTCAATCGCTTTCGCCGGGGACTTTTGGCAAATATCAATCGGCCCAATTTACTCATCTGATTCTGCCAGGATCATTCGGTACGCTTCTTCGGCGTGTAGGTAGGCTGCTTCGAAATCGTCCCGTTCGCCGGGGCGGATGAAGCGTTGTTTTTGAGTCTTGCACTGGGCGACTCCCTTTAAGCACCACTCGGCACTCTTCTTCGAGGCCCGTACTGGTTTTTCATCGACCAGAACAAAAACCGGGTTGGTGTGTGACGATGGCAACACCCGCAAGGCGACCCAACTGCTTTTGTCGATTTCGGTTTCGAATTCAATGCGGTTCAATGATCCGTCGGCGACGATCACTTTGCGGGCTACCGCTTGACCGTTGACGATCAGCTCGACCGGCACAGTTCTGGTGCCAGGCACCCGTGCCCGTTCGACGTGCCAGTAAGGCCGTTGGGTGTAGTGCAAATTTTCGAAGCCTGGAATCGGCTCTTCATTCAGCAGTGCTGCAACCTGGGCCGTTACTATTACCGGCGATGGTCCTTCGAGATGAACTTCACATTCACCCACGCCGACTTCGTGACCGTTCACTGCAAAATCAATCAGATGACTTCGACCATCGCTGACGTAACTCCGCCCACTGCGAATCCCATCGCACCATGAATCGAAAGTCAACTCGTTGTCCAGTTTCACATAGGACCTGCCCAACCCGACCCGCTCGCCGTAGATGCAGGGAAAATCGGTTTCGCCGCTGATTCGCGTGCGGAATCCACAGTTCAGCGTGTGGTACCAGATATTCAGTTCCCAAACGTACGGCGTATCGACCGTTGCCAGGAAATCGACTGCCGGAACCAGCTCGCCGTCGGGACCAGGCACCTGATGCGTGACATCGACGATGTATTCGTTCGCTCCGATTCCGTCGAACGGAGGGACTTCGTACGAAGGCAACTGGTCGCTGTTGACTTGCAATCCAAATCCCGAATGGGCCGGACCGCAAACCGCGCCCTGGCGTTTGGCCCATCGCAATGTATTCAGACACAATGTCGGCCAATGCTGTGTCGAATTGCCGCCCGGATACATCTGGTCGGTTAGCCGCAACAAACACAAATGCCCCGACTGGTGCGAACCGAACCCGGAGACCTCCACGTCGTATCGAAGCAAATAGGGAAATGTCGAAACGCGATCGATCTCGCCGGCGAAAAACTGTTTCTGATAATCGAAACAGGGGCCCCAGGTCAGATTGCAGCCAACCTTCAGGTCTTCACCCAAACAGTGTCGCATCATGTCCGCAGCGTGAACGCCTTCGGTCGGTGCAACATAATGAGCGCACCCCGCTGCGTGGATGTGATGATCGCCGGACCAGTAACCATGTTCGGCCGGATCGATCCAGCGGCGAATCTGAAACTCGGCACCGGAATCTTTTTCACCAAGCGCGATCGTTCGGTTTTCGGGAAGGGATTCCGGCCCCCGCTCAACGGTCACCGTGTACTCGCCGGCAGGAAGCATCAAATTCTCTCCGTCCGCCCGGTAAACTTGCGGATGAAAAGCGAAATCGGGCGCGAGCCGTTTTGCCTGCGATGGATAAACCCTGCCCAGCGAATCGCGGAAAACAAAACTGGCCGTCGTCGGTTTCCCTTGTTCGTCGAGGACTCGCAAGGTCAATTTCCGTGCCGCCTGGCAATCGAAAAGCAAACTGGTCTCGTTTCGAAAACCGATATCCTGCGTCCCCTGCCCCACATCAAACGATATCGTCGCGTCCCGTTGTCCGGCGTCGCGCGAATAAAGCGACAGGATGCGATACTCCAGCCCCAAACCGCTCAGCGTACCCGGCAAAGGTTGTTGGTTGAAAACGGAAAGGTCCAGCCAGCGATCGCCCACTTCTTCTTTGGGCGAGTTGAATAACGGCTGGGCATTCGAACTGCTCGCGCGAACTTCAGCCGTAACTCCCGCCTCGTTACGGACCTTGACCAAAAAGCTCCGCCAGCCGTTTTGAACCAGCTCTTTCGCGGCCGGACCCGGAGCGACTTTCACCCGCGACTCCGGATTGATATGGATGTCGATCAGACAATTCGGATCGAGCAGCTCCTGAACTTTTCGCAGCCCCGCTTTGGGATCATCCGATCGGAAGGCCAATTCCAGTTCCTTCTTTAAGGCACTGGGCAAAGGCGTTCCCAAATGCTCCATCGCATCAACGACCCGCGTCACCTGGGCCTTCAGTGGCTGCAGTTCCACCGAATCCACCGTCGGCAACTGCTGACCCATCGAGTGTTGAAGCAGTCCAATTGCCAGTCCCCAAAAAACACCTGGTGGAATGCACCGACTCATCCTGTGGTTCATGATTGCGCCCTTTGTCTGCGGTCATCCTGCAATGGAATCTCCCCCATCCAATGGGGACATGATACCAATATTCAACGCCATCCAGCGGGACTGTCTGGTCACCAGCAATGATCCGAAGACGTTTGGTGCGAAAACGGGGAAATTTCGGAGTGGTTCAGGCAGCAAACGTTCGCATTCTTGTTTTGACCGAACGCTGTGTTCTAATGTTGCCTCAGCGGAAAAAACCTGGCAGTTGACAATGGAACTCGATAGAACAGGTTCCGCCAGAAAAAACCGGACTGATTGATCCATTCGAAATCTGTGTAGAAAGCCACTTGCATGAGCGGGACTTCAACGAATACCACAGCCTCCAGCGAAATCCCCGAGTTCAGCCAGCTTCTGGGACATCCCAGTCCGTTGTGGATGTTGTTCATGTCGGAGTTCTGGGAGCGTTTTGCGTTCTACGGAATCCGCTGGGCGCTGACCTTGTATATCGTCGCGCAATTCCACGGCGGATCAGCTACTGGCGAGGCGGACGCCAATCTGACCTACGGGTCGTACTTGGCGCTGGTTTATGCCGCTGCGATCTTTGGTGGCTTTGTCGCCGACAAATTCCTCGGCTATCAGCGCTCGATTTTGACCGGTGCGGTCTTCATGGCAGCAGGTTTGTTCATGATCGCCGTGCCGAATGAGACTGTGTTCAAATTCGGACTTGCCACGATCGTCGTCGGAAACGGCTTGTTCAAACCGATCATTTCCACCATCGTCGGCAAGCTTTACGCGATGGGTGACGAGCGCCGCGACAGTGGTTTCACGATTTTCTACATGGGTATTAACGCCGGGGCGTTTGTAGCACCGCTGCTCACCGGATGGCTGGCTCAGCTGATGGTTGGTGCCGATGGGACGCCGGCCTACAAATACGTTTTCATCGTCTCCGGGATTGGCATGCTAATCAGTACGGTTTGGTTTTACGTCGGGCGCGGACAGCTGTTGGGTGTCGGTGGCCATGCGCCGGGAGCCGGGAGCATGGGACGTGTGGCACTCGTCGTGCTGGCAGCGATCGTAATGATCCCCGTCGTTTATTTTCTGCTATCCGTTGGAGGAACCAATCTGCAGTATGTGCTGACAGCGATGTTTGTTGCGCTGTGTACGCTGGTGGTGATCGAAGGGGTTCGTGAAGGCAAGATCGCCCGCGACCGGTCGATTGCCATGCTTTTAATCTTTGTCTTTAACATCATGTTCTGGATGTTTTTCGAGCAGGCCGGCAGTTCGTTCACATTTCTCGCCGAAAATATCGTGAATCGCGATTTGGGAATCGGAATTTTCCCGACCGCATGGTTCCAGAGCGTCAACGCGGTGGCCATCATCCTGTTTGCCCCGGTGGTTGCCTGGGTTTGGATCGTGTTGGCAAAAGCCAACGCCAACCCGTCCATCCCGCGAAAATTTGGCCTTGGCCTGTTGTTCAATGCCCTCGCGTTCCTGCTGCTGATTTTCGTCCTTTCCAAGATGGTCGGCGCTGACAACAAGATTCCTTTTTGGAGCCTGATTGCGGTGTATTTGATCCAGTCGGTCGGCGAGCTGTGCCTTTCACCAATCGGACTGTCGATGGTGACCAAACTCGCACCCGCGCGAGTGGTTGCACTGGGCATGGGAGGCTGGTTCCTCTCGACAGGGATTGGCAACAACCTGTCGGGAATTTTTGCCAGTAGTGTCAGCGGTGAAACCGGAATGACGACCGAGTCGGCATTGAGCGGTTACACTTTTGGCTTTTGGGCACTCGCGGGTGCCGGCGTGATACTCTTCCTGATTGCACCGTTGGTCAACAAACTTATGCATGGAGTGAAATAAGACGGAGCCGAGTGAGATGCGCCCCGGAACTATTCGGGGCGCATTTACGTTTGGTTCGCAATCCGTAACCCGAAGTGTAAACGAGGTCTCGTCATATTCCCCGCTAACGTTTCGGGTTGCCAATCTTTCGCGACCAGTCGCAGACGTCACGCGTTCCATTTGAGCAACCGGGCCAGGACCCATTTGCTGAATCCCGTCAGGCGGGTGCGGTTGTACTGGTCACCTGCCAGGTAGTCGTCATCCCACAAATCGATCCAGTGCGGAATAGGGAAGTCCGCACTGGAACTCTTTCATTGATCATCTGCGTCCGTTCGTGATCCAATATCCAAACGACAGCAATCTGGCCAACGGACCCCTCAGCGTCAATATCTACGCCTCCCCGGTCCCTATTCAAAGAACAGCAATAATTAAGTGCGGGCGAGTGAATTCACATACTTCCATGAAAACCAATGGGTATTCTCCTCTCCAAACGTCCCGACTTCCGCATACAATACTGAAATGAGATTTTGCCTGGTCTATTTTTCCCGGACAGGATTGGGCACATAACAGATAAATGGGAGCAGTGCCTCCTGAATATTTGAAAACTCAAATTCAGATACCACGATGGCGCAGCTTTAATGCATTCAAATCTTGCCTTGATCCGGGAATTCAGAATTGACTCCTGAACAAAAAGCACGACAGGAAATTGATCGCCAATTGGAAGCATGTGGCTGGATCGTGCAACACCCGGCCGATCTGAACATCATGGCGGGTCCAGGTGTTGCTGTCCGCGAATTCAAATTGAACGGCGGATATGCCGACTACGGGCTGTACGTGGATGGCAAGGTCATCGGGGTGATCGAAGCCAAGAAGGAAGGTGCGTCGCTCACGGGCGTCGAAACACAGTCAGGCAAGTACGCCAGGGGCCTCCCCCCCAACGTACCCCACTACATGCTCCCACTTCCATTCGCCTACGAATCGACCGGATTGCTCACCCGATTCACAAGTCGTCTCGATCCGTTTCCCCGTTCTCGAGATGTCTTCACGTTTCATCGCCCGGAAGAGCTACTGCGTCTGGTTGGCATTCCAAAAGCAGAACAGCTCCGCGCTCGCCTTCGAAACATGCCGGAATTAACAGCCGGCAAATTGTGGCCGATTCAAAAATCCGCGATCACCAACCTCGAAGAATCGCTCGCCGAAAATCGGCCCCGTGCCCTGATCCAAATGACCATGGGTAGCGGCAAGACTTTTACCGCCGTTTCACAAGTCTATCGCCTGATAAAATTCGCCGGTGCCAGACGCATTCTGTTCCTGGTCGACCGCAACAATCTCGGCAAGCAAACCGACAACGAATTCCAGATTTACGTCAGTCCCTACAACAATTACAAATTTACCGAAGAATACGGCGTCCAACGGTTAACAAAAAACACAATCTCGGATTCCGCAAAAGTCGTGATCACAACCATTCAGCGTCTGTTTTCCATGCTGCAAGGCGAGGAAGACTTTGACGAGCGAAACGAAGAGCAATCATTCTTCGAAGACGACGAAATGGACGGTTCGGCCACGATGGCAGTCACCGAAAAACTGGGAGACTTCCAAACACAAACACAAACGCACCCTCTCCCTCAGGGAGAGGGCCGGGGTGAGGATAAAAAACCAACCAGTCCGCTCAAGAAAAAAGCCATCCCCGTCACCTACAACCCCGCCATTCCCATTGGCACCTTTGACTTCATCGTCATCGATGAATGCCATCGCAGCATCTACAACCAGTGGCGGCAAGTCCTCGACTACTTCGACGCCTTCATCGTCGGGCTCACCGCCACACCGACCAAACAAACACTCGGCTTCTTCAATCAAAACCTCGTTGAAGAATACAACCACACCGACGCGGTCGCTGACAACGTGAACGTCGGGTTCGATGTTTACACGATCCTGACCAAGATCACCAAAGACGGTGCCGAGCTCGAGAAAGAACCCGAATTTTTCGTCCCACATCGTGACCGACGCTCTGCGAAAACCATCCACAGGGAACTGGACGAAACCGTCACCTATTCCCCGACGGACCTCGACCGCGATGTTGTTTCGTTCCCGCAAATTCGATTGATTATCAAGACATTCAAAGACCGGCTCCCGACCGATCTCTTTCCCGGTCGCACCGAAGTCCCCAAGACCCTGATCTTTGCCAAGAACGACCTGCACGCCGACGACATCGTCAAAATCGTCCGCGAAGAATTCGGCAAGGGGAACGACTTCTGCCAGAAGATCACCTCCAAAAGCCACAAGCCTGACGAGTTGCTACAATCGTTCCGCAACAGCTACTTCCCGCGCATCGCCGTCACCGTTGACATGATCGCGACCGGAACCGACGTCAAGCCACTGGAATGTCTGATCTTCATGCGGAACATCCAGTCGTGGTCCTACTTTGAGCAGATGAAAGGCCGGGGGAGTCGCGTCATCAACACCAACTCCCTGCAAGCTGTGACGCCCGACGCCCCCTGCAAAAACCGCTTCGTCATCGTTGACGCCATCGGACTTTGCAAGCAGGACAAATCGGAATCCAAACCGCTCGACCGGCAACCGACCGTCACCCTCGAACGCGTCCTCAAGGAAATCAGCAAAGGGGTCGTCCACCCCGACCTCGCCAGTACCCTCGGAGCCAAACTGGCCCGGCTCTCCACCAACCGCACCTCGCGCTGGCACGATGATGTTACGACCCAATCGGGAGGCACACCGCTGGCCTGCCTCGTCGGCCCCCTCTTCCACAGCGTCGATGCCGACAAAAACCGCGAGCTGGCCGCCGAAAAATTTTCCGTTCAGCCAGACGAAGTCACCGACCAGCAACTGGACGAGGTTGAAGCCGAACAAGTCAAAAACGCGCTGCGGCCATTTCACAATCCGAAATTGCGCGAAGTCCTGCTTCGGCCCGAGCATCAGGTGATTGATGAAGTCAATCGGGACACACTGTTGAGCGCCGGCTACGATCCGGAGGCGATGGCCAGGGCCCAATCGCTGGTGGCCGACTTCAGGCGGTTCATCGAAGCCAACAAAGACGAAATCGAAGCAATCAGCATTCTGTACAGCCGTCCCCACCGCGCCGGTTTGCGTTATCGCCAGGTCAAAGAACTGGCGGCTCGTCTGGCCATCAATCCATTTCAAGTCGACGCCGATCAGCCATCAACATTGCTCAAAATTTGGAACGCTTTTGCCGCCGTCCAGCCCGGCAAAGTCAACACCAGCGGCAATCACTGCAAACAGATCGTCGATCTGGTGGCGTTGGTCCGTCACGCGATCAACCCCGACACACCGCTTCGCCCGTTGGGCATGACAGTCGAAGAGCGTTTTACAGCGTGGCTGGAAGAAGTCCAATCCGAACAAGCGACCGGCGGCAAGTTTTCGCCTGAACAAATGCAATGGCTGGTCGCGATCAAGGACCACATCGCCACGAGTCTGACGATCGAGCAAGACGATTTCGACAGTGTGCCGTTCAACCAATTCGGCGGCCTCGGCCGCGCCCACGAACTGTTCGGCGACCGCCTCACCGCGATTCTTGACGAGTTGAATGCGAGGTTGGCGGCGTGAGAAACAAAAACGGGAAGCCTGTCGCCAAAAATTCCCTAGGACCAATTCCACCGGGATGGACTTGGCAAACCCTCGGTGAAATATCTGAGATCGTTTCGGGCGTCACAAAAGGGCAAAAACATCGCGACTCGTCATCACTTGTTGAGGTTCCCTACCTCCGCGTTGCCAACGTGCAGCGAGGATATTTCGATCTTTCAGAAATCAAAACGATTTTCACGACAAAGGAAAAAGCAGAAAAACTTCGGCTTCAACTTGGCGACGTATTGTTCAACGAAGGGGGTGATAAAGACAAACTTGGTCGAGGTTGGGTTTGGAATGGCGAAGTCGATGAATGCATTCATCAGAATCATGTGTTCCGAGCCCGACTTAATGACGGAATGGTTCCAAAATTCATTTCGTATTATTCCAATTCATTGGGCCAAGACTGGTTCTTGCAGAACGGCAAACACACCACCAATCTGGCATCGATCAACCAGTCGGTATTGCGACGATTTCCTGTACCGACACCACCCCTCGTAGAACAAAAACGCATCGTCGCCAAGATCGAGGAACTGTTCTCGGACCTGGACGCGGGGGTAGCGGCATTGGAGCGTGCCCGCGCGAATCTGCGCCGCTACCGGCCGAGTGTTCTGAAGTCCGCGGTCGAAGGCCGTCTGACCGCAGAGTGGCGCGCGGCAAACTCCGACGTCGAACCCGCTCACGAACTCCTCGACCGCATCCTCCACCAGCGCCGCCAACACTGGGAACAACAGCAACTGGCCACGTACAAATCCAAAGGCAAACAACCCCCAAAAGACTGGCGCACCAAATACAAACCACCCGCCCCCCCAGACACAACCAACCTCCCCGAACTGCCCACCAACTGGTGCTGGGCAAGTGTAGAACAACTTGGCAACGTGCAACTTGGACGTCAGCGATCACCCAAAAACCGATCAAAGGAATACCCCACCAAATACCTCCGCGCGGCCAACATTACGAACGCAGGACTTGATGTAACGGATGTCCTTGATATGGAATTCACTCCCGTAGAACGTGAGCGATATGTAATGAAGAAAGGCGACATTGTCGTCTCTGAAGCATCAGGGAGTCCTGAGCATGTCGGAAAGCCAGCAGTATGGAATGATGAAATCCCAAACTGCTGCTTCCAAAACACGGTCATTCGAATTCGGCCTGAACAAGTGCGCAGTGATTACCTGTTGGCGGTGTTTCGAAATTGCTACGAGAACAAAGTGTTCGCGAAACTCGCTGGCGGCGTCGGGATCAATCACCTCAGCGCGGCCAAATTTTCCGTTCTCGCCATTCCGATCGCTCCGTTGCCTGAACAGGCAGAGATTGCAGGCGAAATCGATCGCCAGCTTTTGATCATTAACAACATGAATTCAGTATTTGAACGCAATTTCTTGCGGGCTGACCGCCTTCGCCAAAGCGTCCTGAAACGGGCTTTTGAGGGCAGGCTCGTTGTTGGAAACCAGGCATCTGCCGAACCTCCAGTTATGGAGCACCGTCGTAACGGCGTTGAACATGCTTGTCGTGGAGAGGAAAAATGGAACAAGCATTAACGGTTTTCCCCGATACCAATGTGTTTTTGCATTTCCCGCCTCTATCCCAGATCGATTGGCTGAGCATTTGTGGCGCGAAAACAGTTCATTTGGTGATTTGCCTGACCGTGATTCATGAACTCGACGATAAAAAAAGCGACTCAAGATTGGCTTCCCGGGCCGAAAGGGCAATCAAGGAGATCCGAGACGCCGGAAAATCCCAATCCATGATTCGTGATGGCGTTACGTTCGCGATTTTCAACAAGGAAATTCGGAAGGCTGATTTTCCGGAAACCCTCAGCCCCGAATCCAATGACGACAAAATTGTTCATCTTGCGAAGCTGTTTCATGCGCAAAACCCTGGCCGCGAGGTCGCAATCGCAACCGGTGATTACGGAATGGAATTGCGCGCCGAAGCAGGCGGAGTACCCGTTTATTGCCTGGATGCATCATTGCGACTGCCAAATCCGCATGACGAAATGACCAAAAAGTACCAGAAGGCAGTCACTGAACTCAATTCCATCAAGAATCGATTGCCGAAGCTGAATCTTGGATTGGCGCATTCAGAAGCGACAATGCAACCGCCTCAAGACCTGGTTTTTGAGCTACCCCAAGCCTGGAAACCAATCGACATTGAAATGGAAATGAACGCCATTCAGGAAAAACATCCTAAAGGTCCTGCGAGGTCCAACCAACAGGACGCAAGGTTGCAAACCACGGCGATGTTAATGAGACGCAATGTTTCCGAAGATAAGTGGGCGAAGTATAATCACGAGCTTGACAAGTTCTACACCGAGTATCGCTCATTTCTTGAGCAAAAAAACTTGTTTGATGAAACACGATCGCGGGCATTGGAATTTGATCTGTGGTCATTGAACAATGGAACTTGTTTGGCTACAAACGTCGACGTGATACTCAGTTTTCCGAATTCGATTTGCTTCGTGGCGGAAAGGAACACTGGCGAGGCAAAGTTGTTGGAATCGGTGCCCGAACCACCATCGGCCCCAACACTTCCAAGCCCGTTTGATTTCAGTGTGATCGCGCGATCCAATTATTTGCAACACCTGCCTATCCCCAGGTTCCATGAACTTTCTAATCTCGACCTTCGCCAAAAGGACGACTGGACGCCAGAAATCGCGGTGACAAGAAATGACGAGGGAGAATCTGAAGTTCACGTTCGGGTCTCCAAATTGAAGCATGGCCATTCTGTTTTGCTGGGCCAGTTTGTTGTCGTTTTTGGGCGACGTGACGAGATTAATACCTTCGAGGTTAATCATGTTTCGTCGATGTCGGAACTTGCCGATAAGATCGTCGGTTCGATTCCGATTATCGTGAATAAAGATTTGGACCGGATTTGAGTTTGATATTTGTTTTGGTCAGAAAAAAAACTCCGTGTGTATTACAACTGCTCCTTGAAGTTCGAGTTTGCCTGACTGGACAGAGGCCGTTAGATTCGGATAATTGCCAAAACTACCGGGGAACGAATAATGAGCCTACCCAGCCAAC
>JAYVKA010000260.1:0-28299 GCA_043768885.1 Planctomycetota bacterium | reverse complement strand
TCCGAAGCCCGTTTGCAAATGCCGGTGATCAGCGAGTTGCGGCTGCGGCTGGGAAAGCCCAAAAAAATCAGGTCGGGACTCAGCAGGCCTGCGACGCTGGGGACGTTTGGATCGACGCCCGGTTGCAAGAGTCCTTCCAGTTTTGCCAACTGGATCGAATCGGCCTGGCCAATATGCATTTCCATCCAGTGAAAAATCTCGGATCGGTTGAATCGCCAGTCGCCACCGATTTTTTGGCCCGGCAAATCGCCACGCTCTGCCAGCTTTCGAATCTGCTCTGGAGTTTTTTGCAGATGAACTGCCAGCGATTTGAGGTCAAAGTAGCCATCCACGGCGACATCCTGTTTTTCAGTCTGGGTAAACTGCACAGAGTGTAGCATTTCTAGTCCCACGACCAAAAGCTCGATTCGCCGCAGGAACGGGCAAAGTGGACGATCAGCGTTGTGGTTATCGTGCAGACTGGTCGCTGCTTGCGTTGATTCCATTTCGATTTGGAACATGCGATTCGTATTGACGAATTCTGACGGTTGAACACAATCGTCAACCGCTGGGATGGATTCCGGCAGAACATTCGACAGTCCTTAACAGGCATGGAGGCCTGATGAGCACGCATCTTCCCACACGGGACACTTCCGGGTTGTCCGTCAGCGCGATTCTCCCTGGTTCCAGGCCGTATGGCTGTGACGATTTGCGAATCACTTCCTGTAGTGGTTCGTGGTCGGAGTGTGTAAGCGGCGACCTGTTCGTCGCAATCGATTCCGAAGACGGCGACGGTCACGATTTTGCCCAGTCGGCAGTCGAGCGCGGTGCCGCCGGAGTCGTTTCGGAACGGCTATTGGCGCTGGACGTGCCGCAGTTTCTGGTTGACGATTCCCGCCGGGCTTTCGGCAACATCTGTCACGCCCTCGCAGGAAACCCGGCGGAAAGGCTCACTTCGATCGCTGTTTCCGGTTCGGACGGAAAAACAGTCACGAGCCACCTGATTCGTTCTGTTTTGGAAACCGCCGGCGAGCTGACGGGGCTTTCCTGTTCGACCTGTTCCGAAGAAGCCGGAGACGGATTTGCCGATGCGGCAACTGCATCCGAGTGCCCTGCCCGACTGGCCAGTTGGTTGAACCAGCAAGTCATGACTGGTCGCAACGCTGCGATCGTCGAGGCCCCGAGCAATTCACTCGCCAGACACGCTTTGTCCGGCGCCCGTTTTGACATTGCCGTCGTCACCAATATTCGGAACGACCTGTCGAGAAAACACGGTTCGGATCTGAATTACCGTAAAGTGCAACGAAGGATCTTTGCGAATCTGAAGCCCACAGGCATTGCCATCATCAACGCAGACGACCCCGTATCGCATGGACTGCTTCAAAAACTTTCGGTTCCGTTTCTGACAATTGGAATGCGGCAATTGGCCGACATTACGGGAAAGATTCTTGAATCCGACAGCACAGGCCAAACGATTTGCATCACCGCAGGGAACGACTCAGCGGTTGTCCGCACTTCGATCATCGGCATACAGCATGTCTATAACTGCCTGGCAGCTGCGGCGGTTGGACTGGCCCGAAACATCGATGTTGCGCAAATCGCCCGGGGCCTGGAACTGGCCAGCGCGATTCCGGGACGGCTGGAACGTGTCGAATGCGGGCAGGGATTCAACGTCTGGATCGACTCGGCTCACAACCCTTCCCAAATTGCTTCGGCGATTCATGCTGTTCGACAGGTGACGCGGGGTCGAGTCCTGACGGCGGTCACGATGCTGCCCAACCAATCGTCGCAGCAGCGCAAACGGATCGGAGAACTTGTTCAAAAACGCTCGGCTCTGTCGGTCATTACGCTGCCGGATTGTTCGAAGATCGAGGACTACGAGCCGGCTCATCAGTTCCTGGACGGCGTCTCGCAGCATGATCAGGTTCGATTGATTCCAAACCGGATGGACGCCATCGAGTGGTTGCTGTCCCAGGCCCGACCGGGCGATTCTGTTTTGGTCACCGGAGTTGGCGAACGACCGATTGCTGTCGTTGGCGATCAGAACCAATGGTCGGTTTCGGACAAGGATTTGGTGCAGGCCTGGCTGTACGACGAGATGAAAACCGCGTCGCCCGAAGCTGCCCGAAGAGCCCAGATTTACAGAATGCAGGATTACTTGCAGTAGAAATCGGCTTCGAAAGCTGATTTTTCGACATGAATGCACTCGCGTGCAATCAACTGTGTCGAAAGGGTAGACCGCGTTGTTGAAAAATCAGTTGAATTGGTATTGCGATGGAAATTGTAATTTTCTAATTAGGCTCAGGTCGGAAAAATCAAATACACGTTTTGTAAGAGGAATGATACATCGCAGGCTCAGCCGGTTTGGTGATTGGAAGCGGGAAACCGGTCACCAGCCCCCCTCCTGGGTTCGAGTACTACATTTTGTCGGCCGTTGCGTTTCTGGGTCAACCAGGCCGGCAAAAGCTCACGGCTGAGCTTTGATTGGGCACTGGGTTGATCTTCGTGTCAGCCCAGTGCCCGGAAACACCAGGCGTCAGGCCAGTTCAATTGAACAGCCTGACGCCTTTTTTTTGTTCTGGTCGGACCGTTGGGAAATTTTCCATCGCCAACAGACGCTGCTTCAACTCCGAACCACCACTGCCGGAGTAACCACCCAGCCCCGTCGCCGCAACGACGCGATGGCACGGAATCAACAGCGGGATCCGATTGGTTCGCATCACGTTGCCAACAGCACGGGCCGCACGAGGCGATCCTGCCTGCTCAGCGAGCGCGCCATAGGTCAGCACAACTCCCCGCGGAATCTCCCGGCACATTCGATTTACGACGCCGGTAAAGGTGTCCGCCGGGGCGACCCGGACCGGGATTTCACCGATCTCGACAGGACTACCAGCCGCGTATGCCTGCAAAGCCTTTTGCCATCGTTTCAACTCGGGCGTTGCCGACTGCAAAACCGAATCGCTGGCGTAATCCAGTTTTGCAATCGCATTTTCTGCACTCGAATAGCCAAACTTCAGGCTCGTGACCTCGATGCCATCGGTTGCGATCGCGATCCAACCCAGATCGCTTTCAAACGCCCAGCTGAACTGAGAGGACAGACTCGTGGCAGTATTTGTAACTTGCGTGTTTGGCATCGTAATCTGTTCAGTTGTTTATTCGTCTGCTGACGAAAGGTAGGTCGCGATTTTTCCGGTTCCCGATTCTTTGGCAAATTCAACGAGAATGGTCAGCATACTTTCCTTCTTCTTGTCTGCTTCGAGAAACCGAACCACGAAACGGGTCTCGGATTTTTCTCCGTCGATTTTCCTGGACGACTCCATGCTCTCGTTCGTCAATTTCAACCCGGAAAATTCACCTTTCGCCAATTCGGCATTTCCAAATTCGACGATCGCGTCCAGCACTTTCTGGCCACCCAGTTGTGCCATGGCGAACAGACGATGGGAAATTTTTTCGATCTTCAGTAGCCGTTGTAGTTCTTCAACCTCCGGAAACGAGCCAGCGCAATAGGTAACCGCATAGGCGCTGACCGTATGTTTCCGGTCAGCCAATTCAATCGTGATTTCCGTATTCGGCGCGTCGGCGATCATGATTCGGCGGCCAGTCGCCTCGATCGCGTTTCGAATCGCTCCGGAATCAATCGAAAACGCTTCATGTATGTTGACGACTTCCTCCATCAATTCATGCAACCGCCGATCGTCCAGTCGCATTTCAAAAACTTCCTGGTCAGGCGTGTTTCGACCGGTCACGACGCGACCGTCGGCAAATACGCGTATCCGCGGAGTTCGCTCGAAACCCTTCGGCGGTGCCATGCGATAGCCGCCAGTGTACGACAACTGGAACACAACGGTTTCCGGATCCATTGGCAGTTTTACCGTCTGGGGCACTTCATCTTCCTGTTGTTGAACTCCGGGTTTTTGCTGTACAGCCTGGCAGTTGCCCGAAACAACAACTTGCATCGAAAACGCCAATAATACTGCGAATATGGACGACCATGTTCTGGAAATATTGTTGTTCATGGCCTGCTATTCCCTCTTTTTGTCACGACGTTTTTTGTTGAGTCCCCAAAACTGGTACTCGGCGTTCGCCAAATCAAAATCGAGATCATCCAGCTGCACATTGGTCTTGATCTCGGTGTAAACATAGCGTTCCAAAAGCGGCGGTTCGTCGCCTGGTTTTTCCGGCCAGATGTATCCTTCATAAGCCACTGGCAACTGGTCTTGAAGATCGATGTAGATCCGGCAGATGTGAAAATCAAAGGGTTCCTTTTTCACCGGGTGGACCACTTCGATCATGACACACGGCCGTTCGTTGATCGTGGCCTTGGTGTTTAACCGCACTTCGCAGTCACCGTGCTGTCGATCACGATTCCCCTTTTCGATCATCTGATCCAGCAGTTTCAGGATTCCCAATTCCCAGATCGGATACCGGTTACCTTCCATGGCGATCGATCCATCCGGAGCCAACCATACGGGAAGCTTTACAGTTGGGGCGTGGCCAACCAGCTTGTTATCATTTTGGCCTTCAACCCAAATCGCTTCCTGCCCCAACTTGTCCTGGGGCTTTAGAAAACTGGTATAGATGCTGAAGGGAATCTTCTTTCCGTCCTCCATCCGCTCGTGACGGATCTTGCAATACAGGAATTGTTCTTCTCGCAATTCCCCTCCATCCACGCGGACCGAGTTCGACATAATCGTGGTATAGTCGGCAACTTCACTGTTGATCCTGTCACGGGCACGTTGGGCAATATCCAGCACCGCATCGAGAGGGTGTTCGGCCTGGTCGATTTTCGACTGGCTCAATCCCGCCAGCATTCCAGGCAACTCCGGCTCCGAAACCGGGTCTGATCCATCTGGACCTGATCCACCCGAATTGCCGACACCAATTACCGGTGCGGTCAAATTCGGATCGACTCTCGGGCCGAAATACGATTGCCAGGTCCAGGCCACAGCAACAAACAGCACGATAGCCAAAATGATCCCAGCGAATCCGCGAACCAGCCAGCGGCTGATTCGGCGAATGGCAGTAACTTCCTGGCATGATCGGGATGAAGTGTTTTTTACATCGTCCATGTTATTATTATTCTCTTGAATCATGAATGCCGGGGGAAATCCCTTTCGCCGCCCGCTCCCGTTCGGGGACTGTTCCATGGCAACGTTATTTGGCAGCAAATTGTTCGGCGTAGTTCAGGATCCAGCCATCAATCACGGCGTAAAGCGATTCAGTCGTCGCCTCTTCGATCTCTTCGTGGTGGGTCCACGCGAACAACTCGCGGTTGCGAATCGTCCCTTTGCCCGTCAAAACCACGATCGGGTATTCGCCCAATGGCCGGACGACAAATTCGACCCGGCTGAACATGGCTCCGCCCCGCATCAAATCATCGCGGTAGAGAGCCCCGCCCCAGCCTTTTTCGCCAAAAACCGTTTCGTATTGGAACCCGGGAAAATGTTCCGCCGTTTTTTTGAGCGCCGATTCAATGTGCTCACTGACGCGCAATCGAAAATCCGTGTGTCGGCGTTTCAGCTCGTCTTTGGAAAGCTGTTCCGATTTTTGGGCTTTGGCCATCGCGTCATTGCGAGTCTGGCCCCGCGCGATGGCTTCCTGAAGTTTCCGGTCGAAATCCACTTTCGGAATTCCCCTGGGCTGATTTACCAATTCCAACTGCAATCGAACGCTCGGGCCAGAAGACGCTGGCATTGCACAATTAATCAGTGAATCGTAAGCTGACAGGCCTGTTTAATTCAACAGCCGCATCTGAAAACGCCGTTATTCGCGAACTTTTCGCGAGTACGGCTGGCAAGCTTGCACCGGAATTCGACGAGCCGTCGATTTGCATTGCTCCCTGGACAGCCAGGTTGCCATGTCCCAATTGCACGTTTGCAGTAGGCTCAGATGCCCTGTCGTTTCAGTCGCAGGTGACTGGCACCAACGGCTCACGGGTTTTACGACAATCGTGATCTCCCGGGTCCAGCCACTCATCCTGCCTGTTTGCCAGCACCGCGAAGGAGTCTGCGCGTGATCGTCGCCGCATCTACATCTTGTTTTCCCGATTTGAGTTTTCCCGACACCGTCGAGAAGCTGGCAGATCTGGAATTTTCCAGCATCGAAATCGATATCCACGATGGTGGACCGCATATCACACCCGACGAAGTTTGCGAAAACCTCGATCGGGCCGTGTTGACCTGCAACACCGTTCGACGGATGAACGTCACTGGATTCAGCTTGCAGATCAACAAGTCGGGCGAAGAATATTTCGAGCAGTTCACCCAATGCTGCAAACTGGCCAAGGCGACCCAGGTCGTTTCGCTGACCGTTGGCAGCGGCGAGCATGGAACTCCGTTCAACGAAGAAGTCGAGAAGTTCAAGCGGCTGGTCTCCATTGCCGACAATCACGGAGTCCGGGTCGGCATGCGCAGCCAGCATGGCCACCTGTCCGGCGATGTCGATACGGTCTCCGTGATCTGCGGGCACGTGAAGGGAGCTGGCCTGTCTCTCGACCCCAGCCAATACATTTTCGGGTTTGAAAAGCCCCTGAACTACGACAAACTTTTGCCGTACGTACAAAACGTTTACCTGCGCGACACGACTCGCGAACAAATGCAGGTTCGGGTCGGCCAGGGGGTTATCGACTTTGGAAAATTGATAACTCAGCTTCAGCAACTGAAATACCATCGGGCCCTGGTCGTCGAAATCCTGCCGGGCGCCGATGTCGATCATTTTGGCGAACTGCGAAAGATGCGTTTGTTGCTGGAAAGCCTGATTATCTGAGCCATTTTTTTTCCTCGTTTAACCGTCAGCCGAAGGCGTACGCGACCGCATTGCTCGTACGTCTTCGGCCGACGGTTAAACCAAAATGGCCTTGTCCAGCAAATAATTCGGGCCAAAGGGCCAATTGCCTCAGAGAAGTGCGGCAACTTCCACTACTTCCCATCCCCGTTCCATGCGACCAGTTCCAGCGGCTGGTCCTTGTCGAGATTCGCGATCCGCAACGCCAGTTTTCCATTCAGCAAATTTTCAAACGACTTGCCAACGATCTCCCGTCGCCAACCTGAATCCAGTTTCTGTGGCTCGCCGTTTTCCAGCATTCCCATCATTCGCGCTGCCAGGTCGCGAACGTCCTGGGCATTGGCAACCAGCCCCGGAGCAATCCGCTCGCGAACGCAAATCAGGTTCAATCCGGTTTGCAGAAACTGCCCAAGAATTCCGAGATTGACCGATGGTGCCGCACGAATTTTTTCCGGCAAATCGTTGTCTTCCAAACCGACAGCGATCGCAACCTGAGCCGTGATGTCATTCAGGAACCGGGCCGAGACGCGATTTTGCAATCCGCGAATCGCCTTCAGCCGTGAAAGATCAGCGTCTCCCCGTTTCGCAATTTCGATCAGCAAATCGTCAGGAAGGATTCGACGTGGCGAGCGGTTCTCACTTGCCGCAACCGAATCACGCCACTCGGACAATTGACGAACGAGTCCCAACGATCGGCGATTCAAACGGCTCAACCCACTCATCCTCAGCCACGTCGGCTGGGTCTCGGCAAATTCCAGTTGGCCCTGCCACGCATCGACTTCTTCCTCATACCAACTGAGCCGGCCGCTCTTCTCCAGGGCCGAATACAAATGCTGGTGAATTGCCGATAGATGCTCGACATCCTGGGCTGCATAATGAAGCTGCTTTTGCGAAAGCGGCCGTTGCCGCCAATCCGTTCGGGTCTCACCCTTGTTCAAACGCGTGCCAACTATCTGCCCGACCAGTGTGCTATACGCGGCCGGATAATCGTAGCCAACAAAACCCGCCGCAATTTGCAAGTCAAACAGCCGCGCCGGACGCTTCTTGCAATCCCGATAACAAAACAGGAATTCTTCCCGGGCCGCATGGGCAACAACTTGCCCGACGTCATCGCAAATCAAATCCCAGAATGGCCGGACGTCTTTTACGGCCAGCGTATCGATCAGCACCATTCGCTTGCTGGTCGCCGCCTGGATCAGGCACAGCTGTGGCCGGTACAGGTTTTCCGAAACAAACTCGGTGTCAAACCCAAGAAAATCCTCGCCCCTGGACTCCTCGCAGAACGCTGCAAGTTTCTTGGGCTCGGTTATCAGATCGTAATTCACGTGGCGTTCAGACAATGAAAGCAAGAAAAATCGACACCCTCCGGACACTGGCAGCTGGCAATCCCGAATGCGTCGCTCAATTCAGTTGGACCCCACACCGTTTTCCGCAATCGTTGCGAATCCCTATAATCTGCCAGATTCAACCCATTGCGCCCAGCTGTCAATCTCTTCTCACCGAAAATCGAATCGTTGATAAATCACCCCGATACACCGAAAAACTCCCGCGATCCATGCGCCCACTCCAGCCATCGACCCGGCCTGCTGGTCAGCGTCCGCAATTGGCAAGAAGCCTCGACCGCGCTCAACTCCGGAGTTGATGTTCTTGACCTCAAAGAGCCATTTCGCGGACCTTTAGGTTTTGTTGAACCAGACGAAATCCTGAATGTAATCGCCGGCCTGGATGGCAACATCGATCGACATGGTCGAGTTCCACTAAGCGTGGCTCTTGGCGAATTGAGCGATTGGGCTCAACCCGGCAAAGCAAATGACCGGGGCAATGAATTGGTAACCCGAAGCGTAAGCGAGGATGAATGTTGCCCCTCGCTGACGCTTCGGGTTTCCAAAAATCTGAAGCCGCTGCCAATGCAAGTCCGCTTTGCGAAACTGGGCCTGGCCGGAATGGGCAGCCAGGCCGATTGGCAAATTCTTTGGCATCGTGCAATGTCCCAGGTTGGCGAACACATCAGCCCTGTCGCCGTGGCTTATGCCGATCACGCGCTGGCCGATTCTCCTGACCCGGACGAAATTCTTGCCTTTGCAGTCGAATCTGGTTGCAAGGCGTTCCTGATCGACACGTGGGAAAAATCCGCTGGTTCGCTAACAAGGCATTTGTCCGTGCAGGCAATCACGCACTTTGTCGAAAGGGCCCGAGCGGTCGGTATGACCATTGCCCTCGCCGGATCGTTATCCCTGTCGGATATTCCGGCTATCGTTCAGTGCAAACCGGATTTGATAGCCATACGGTCTGCCGCCTGTTCCGGAGGGCGTTCCGGAACCATTTGCAGCGAAAAAATTGGCGAGTTCAAACGCCAAATCATGGTGAACTCGTCAGGAGTCGATTCTTTGACTTTTAACGACGAATCCCTGGTTTGACGGAATTTGTTTTTTTTCGATTTGCGAAAGTTTAATCCCGACTCTGAATTTTCGGCAAATACTCCCATGGAACCACCGAACAGTCGCGATTGTAGTCGGCACTCTTCGCGGAGCGGGTCGCGATTCTACACACCATTTTGCTTTGGCAAGCACATTTGACACACTTTTTTGGAACACTCCCATGCAAACAAAACTGATTCCGGTACTTCTTTTGTCCCTGATCGTGGCCGGATGTCAGCTGGGCATTACCGGCTCGGGTGTCAGCAAAACCGAACAACGAAATGTCGAAGACTTTGACTCAGTTTCACTCAGCGGCACCGGCGACGTCACGATTCAAGTCGGTCAACCCAAATCGGTCGAAGTCACACTTGACGACAACCTGATCGGACTGGTCGAAACCAGGGTCGAAAATGGCAAGCTGATAATTAGCGCCAAAGAAATGTACAACACCAAACTTGGGCTGAAGGTCAAGATTGGAACCCCAAACCTGACTGCAGCATCGGTTTCCGGCGTCGGAGACATGACGATCCTGGAGGCAACCGGTGACGAACTGGAATTGACCGTCAGCGGGGTCGGCGACATCACGGCCAAAGGAACTGTCAAGTCGGTCAAGGCAAACGTATCCGGAACGGGTGATGCAAACCTGAAAGACCTGATTGCGGAAACGGTTTCGGTTTCCGTTTCAGGAGTTGGCGACGCCAAAGTCAACGCGACCAAGTCAGTCGACGCAACGGCCAGCGGCGTAGGCAATGTCGAAATCTACGGCAACCCTGCCGACGTCAAACGGAATGCTTCCGGTGTCGGCAGCGTCACCATCAAAAATTAGCTGGTTGCATCGTCGGCACTCAATTTCCCTTTTCACCGGCTCAGCAGCGCATCGGTTTTTGAGGTTTCCGGTTTCGCATTCCGGATCGCCTGAATCGAACCAATAATCGCCGATGCACACGTCCACAACTATCTTGCCGAATCGGCCCGACTGAAAATCCTGGCGGAAATCAACAACGTTGCGGGCAATAGAAACAAATCGGCCAGCAGGGCCGTGACGAGCAAGGCTGATATCGTAGCCGCGAATCGGCAAATCACCGGCAATTCGCTGAACCAAAACGTGAAAATTCCGGCGCAGGCAATCAGTGTCGTATGAAGCATCGCGGGTCCACATTGTTGCAATGAACGTTGCAAGGCTGGCTGGACCGCTCCCAGTCGCCCTCCCAGCTCACGAAATCGGATCATCAAATGCGTTGTGTCATCAACAGCGATTCCCAGGGCCACACTTGCCGTCATTCCCAACGCAACATCGATCGGAAGGCCCGCCCAACCCATCACGCCGAACACGCCAATCGTCGGAACAAGATTTCCAAACATCCCGATCACCCCCAGCCAGAATGACCGAAGCACGATCATCAACACGGGGGTGATCATGACGAACGCCATCACGAAACTAAACGCAAAATCACCCAGCAAAGATTCCTGGGCGTCATGCACCAGGTGTGTGGTTCCGGTGTAAACAAGTCTCGGAGGCAGAAACCCGAGCCATTGTTCTTTCGCCGATTCACGGCATCGCCGGCTGATTTCCAAAACATGCTGTTCCAGTTTCTGGAAATCGGAAGATTTGGAAAACGAAAATCGCAGGCTGATTCGCCAAACTTCCGAGCCATTCTCCAGACTGAGCATTTCGTTGTTGCCCAGCGAACCCCGCTTGTCCACCAACGATTGCCGATAAAGCCTTTTCTTTGCCGTCGCCATAATGCCGGTGCCACGCGGCTCGATCGGCAAACAATCTGTCAACGCATAGGCCAAATCAACTTCTGGGATTCTTGCGAACAATGCCGCAATCTGTCGAACGTATGCCGTCCGCCGAAAAAAGTCGGCTTCCTCCGGCGCGTCAAAAACCAGCAACGCTTCGGTCTGATCCATCGGGCCGATCTGCTTTTCCAATCGGTCAATCGACAATAGCATTTCCGATTCGGCCCGAAACAGATTCTCGGCCTCGACATTTGGCACCAGACGAAACATTCCGGCCGATGTGCCTGCCAGAAGCACCAGCGTGACAACTGCGATCGGCCATTGCATCCGTTCGAGAATTGCCGGGAATCGCCGCCAAAGACTCCTCTGGCTGTCATGAGCGGCCAGGTTTCGCAGTCCCCGCTGCCCGAACCGCGTCAGCAACCACGGCAAAACGCCCAGTTGCAAGACGAGGGAAAAAGCCAACGCGCCGGCACTAAACGCTCCAAACTCGCGAACTGCCGGATAGTTGCTGAACAACAGCGTCAACACGCCAATGATCGTTGTCAGAGTTGAAACCGTACAAGGCAACCAGCCGATGCGCAACAGTTTTCGCTGGTCGCCGATGCATTCCAGTGCGTAGCGGGACAAATGCAGCGAACCAGACATCGTCAACACAAATGCCAGGGTTGGCACAATCATGGTCAACCCGCCGATCTTACCTCCGCAAGCTGGAATCAGTGCCGTTGCGAAACCAGCCGCGATGCCCGACACGATCAATCCAAAAAAAGCCAACACGAAATCGCGCATGCAAAGCAACGCAACGACCGTCGCTGCAAGTCCTGACAACAACAGCAGTTTGCGAAAAGTCTCCTCGATCATCCGGTTCATCGAAACCGCCAGCCACGGATACCCGGCAATCATTGCGTCCGAAAATTCCAAGCCAGGAACCCGCTCGATCGCCGCAGAAACCAGGCCCATTGCATCCGCCCGGTTGGCCCGCCCTTTTTCGCCGAGCGCAATCACTGCACATGTCAACTCGTGATCCGCCCAGCCAAAGAAAACTCCCGCCAGCCGTTTTTGAATCTGCTCATGCGGCAGTCCACCCGAATCCGCCAACCGCTCCAGCACTTCCCGTCCCGACAACACCGATTCGATCATCGCCGGGTCCAGGTCGCGACGAATCCCGTCACAAAACTGCTGCAACCGCACATCATCAATCGTGCAACCGGGCCAGGAGATAATCACGTAGTCGTCAGAAGAAAACGTCTTGCGAAAAAAATCGTAATCCGTGCGAGCTGGAGAGTTATCCGGCAACCACCGAATCACATCCTCATTGTCCATCCGAATCCCGGACAAACCCCAAACCGAAAACACCATCCCGAAGACAAGAATCGAAACTGGCAGTACGCTGAATTTCACAGGCCAGGTCATTCCTTGGATTACCCCAATACTTCAGGTCAATGGACTTTTGGCCTAGTTCGAATAACAGTCACATGCATGTCAGTATGGGGAATCGCAATATGGTTCAAAGAAAAAAGCATGCAATTCAGGGAACCGCGAATCGAGGACGCCTGGCCAGCGATCATCCGGCGGTTGTGGCCAAATGCGATTTGACCAGATTTGATGGATTTACACATGTAAAAGGTTGACAACCTCATTCTGATTGGCTGAAGCAGTTGTTTGCGACCAATGCGCGGTAGCGGCAATTGACAACGGCCAGGGGTTTGAGGGGACTCAGAAACATCGATTGAGACAACGCTTGGGAACGTGGCTATTTCTCGCCCCAGACGGATGGGACCTTGAAGGTGGCTGGGGCTTCGTTGGGCGAGATGTTGGGGGGCACGGCTTCAGCGGAGATTGCTTCGAGCTTGGCGCGGAGGCGGGCGAGGATTTCGGGGAACCTGATGGCGAGGTCGTTCTTTTCACTGGGGTCCATTGCGATGTTGAAGAGCTCCCAGGTTTCTTTGCCTTTAAACCCGGTGGTGTTGGCGGTGAGATGGCTGTTATGGATGATTTTCCAGTCGCCTTCACGAAGGGCGCCCTGGAACTGATTGGCGTTGAGGAGAATATGCTCGTGGGGAGTGGGGGCTCCACGAGCGATGGTTGGCCAGAAGTCGCGGCCGTCGAGAGGTTTGACTTGTTCGAATTCGGCGCCGGCCAGGTTCATGAGGGTGGGGTAGAGGTCGATGATGTGAAGCGGGGCGGTGACTTTCGTGTCTGCTGCCAGTTTACCATCCCACGCGATGAGAGCGGGGACGCGAACGCCCCCTTCGAAGAGGGTGCCTTTTTGCCCCCGAAGCTCGTTATTGGAACCGAACATGAGCATGCCGCCGTTGTCGGAGCAGAAAAAAAGGATGGTGTTTTCCATTGGAAGGTATCTGTCGGCGGCCGCGATGATTTTGCCGATGGCGGCGTCCATACTGGCGACCATGGCTGCATAGACGCGGCGATTCTTGTCCTCGATGTCAACATATTTCCCGATCCAGTTGTCGGTGGCCTGGATGGGGGAGTGGGGAGCGTTGAAGGGCACATACAGAAATATGGGTTGGTTGGTGTCATGCTGCCTGATGATGCGGGCGGCTTCGGCGCCGATAAGGTCGGTGGTATAGCCTTTGTCGTCGCTGCGTTGATCGTTGCGGTGCCAGTCGTGGCCACCGTCGCGATCATGCGTGAAGTAGTCAAGGGCACCGTTGTAGTGACCGTATTGCAGGTCAAAGCCGCGGCGAGTCGGCAGGTATTCGGCTTTCGAATGGCCGAGATGCCATTTGCCGACGATGGCTGTTTTGTAGCCGGCGTTCTTGAGGCCCGACGGGAGCGTTTGTTCGTCGAGGGGAAGGCCGTGTTCGGCCCAGGGGCGAACGACGCCGCATTGGAGGCCGAGCCGGATGGGGTATCGGCCGGTCAAGAGGGCGCCGCGGGTGGGGGTGCAAACCGGTTGGACGTAGAATTGGTCGAGCTGGACGCCGCGCGCGGCGAGGGCGTCAATGTTGGGCGTTTTGATTTCAGAGGTGTGGTAACCAACGTCGCCCCAGCCCAGATCATCGGCGACGATCAGAATAATATTTGGTTGAGGTGCGCCGAAACTGGAACCGCAGAAATAGAAACTGCAAATTATGCCGATCACGCAGATGGGATTCTGAAGTCTGATCCGGAACGGTGATTGGCAATCAATCATGTCTGAATGTGATCCAGGCGAACGGCAGGCTGGTGCGGAGAAAATACGGAAATCTGACCGATAACGATCATAATCGCGGACTGGACTCACCGTAACGGGACATTTTTTCCGCCGCAAGTATTTGAAGCCGGTCTTTTCCCCGCATGGGTGGTGAGAGGTCCCCGGACGTTTGAAACAGGCCTACAATCAGGCGACTTCCGAGAGTTTGCCCCAGAACAGGAACGCCGCCCAAAACGACGGTATTACGATGACCGGAATTTCCATTTTTGCGCCGAGCAATCGCCTACGAGTCAAAGAAATGAAACGCAACATTCCCCGATTACTCACCCTCTTTTGTCTTGGAATTTGTTCGGCAGTGGTTGCTGACCAACCGAATCGGCCCAACGTGTTATTCATTTCCGTCGACGATTTAAATGACTGGGTTGGTTGTCTCGGTGGACATCCACAGGCAAAAACACCAAATATTGACCGGCTGGCAGCGAGCGGAATGCTTTTTACGAATGCTCATTGTGCGGCACCCGCGTGCAACCCTTCCCGGACAGCCATCATGACCGGGATCTCGCCGCACAAGTCCGGGCTCTACGACAACGGACAAAAAATGCGCGAGCTGCTTCCTGATGCAGAGTTGATGCCGAAGTACTTTTCGAGGCACGGATACTGGTCGGCTGGTTCCGGCAAGATCCTGCACTATTTTATTGATGCTCAATCATGGGACGATTATTTTCCGCCAAAGGAGACGGAAAACCCGTTCCCGCGCACGTTGCTACCAAAAAATCGTCCAGTAAATCTGCCTGTCGGCGGACCGTGGCAATACTCGGAAACCGATTGGGGGGCCCTGGATGCTACCGACGAAGAGTATGGCGGCGATTGGCTTGTTTCAAAGTGGATCGGTGACCAGCTTGGGAAGAAACACGATAAGCCGTTCTTCCTGGCCTGTGGAATCTATCGTCCGCACGAACCCTGGTTCGTTCCGGACAAATATTTCAAGCTGTTCCCGTTGGATGAGATTCAGTTGCCTCCGGGCTACAAAGAGGATGACCTGGAAGATCTGCCGCCAGCTGGCCAAAACCGTGGCCCCAATCGTTACTTCCCTCACATTAGGAAGCAGGGAAAGTGGAAGGAAGGTATTCAGGGTTACCTTGCATCGATCGCCTTCGCCGACGCGATGGTTGGGCGAGTCATAACGGCTCTGGAAGAAGGGCCGAACCGTGACAACACGATTGTGGTCCTGTGGAGCGACCACGGTTGGCATCTGGGTGAAAAACAGCATTGGCAAAAGTTCACGGCGTGGCGAGTCTGTACACGTGTCCCGTTGATTGTTCGCGTGCCGACCGGAACTCCTGGATTGTTACAAGGGACTCAGGCCGGAACGACTTGCAATGCACCGGTGAATCTGTTGAGCCTCTTTCCGACCCTAACCCAACTCGCTGGTCTGCCGGACAAGAAAACGAATGACGGACCGAGCCTGATTCCACTTTTGGAGCACTCGGACGCCGAATGGCCACACGTTTCGATTACCTATCTAAATAGACCCGGTAACTATGGATTGAGCAGCAAACGATGGCGTTACATTGAATACGACAATGACGACAACGAATTGTACGATATCGAATCGGATCCCCATGAATGGGTGAATCTGTCGGCGAAGGCCGGGCACACAGATCGCATGGCAGAACTTCGCGCGCTGGCCCCCACGTCGTTTGCGAAGTTCGTCCCTGCCAACGACGAGTCGCTGCCAAGACTGAAGTGGCATCCCGCCGGTGATTCAACGGTGCGAGCGTCGCAACCCGAGGGCGCCGAATTCGATGTAGTCTTTGCAAATAATCGGGAAGTTCCTGTCAAAGTCTACTGGATGGATCGAAGCGGCAAGCAAAAGTCCTTTGGCACATTGGAGACTGGCGGCCGTCAACCATTCAAGACCCGGCCGGGAGCCATCTGGCTGATTACAGATGCCGAAGACAATGAGCTGGGGCACTTTGTCGTCGGCGACAGATCGGCCCATGCGATCGTTCCCGCGAAATAACAGTTGTCTGACAAGGCAGAAACATCAAACGATCGAGGAATAGCGACTTCCAGGTGCTTGGCTCAGGAACAGTCGGCGCACAGGGAATTTACAGGCGACAAGTCGGACGATGAGATTGACCTGAAACAACTACGGCGACGTGGGACCAGTCTGTCCACTCGATTCAATGAAATCCGGGAACCGTCCGGAGTTGCGGCGTTTTCGAATCCATTCAGGAATCTGAGACTGTCGGCAGCGAATGATGTCTGCCGTCTGCCTGGTATCACTCCGGCGACGGTTGTTGAATGGTTCGGCCACGACATGAAAACCGCATTGAAGCATTACCACCGAACGACACAGCAGGACTTCGATTATGCACTGGCAATTGATCCGTTCCGGGATCAGGTCATTGCGGCACGGGTCCGGAAATCTGACAACAAATCCGACAACACTGATGACGCTGACAACACTTTTGACAACAGTTTGCCGGAGAATCCGACAGCACAGATACGAAAAACCCCGATGTTTGAAGCATCGGGGGAATCGTCATGGCAAAACATGACCCCTACGGGACTCGAACCCGTGTTACCGCCGTGAAAGGGCGGTGTCCTAGACCGCTAGACGAAGGGGCCGGATGTAACTGGTTGGACCAGTACATTTGACAGGAAGGACAGATTATCGGCTGGGTTCACTGCCCGTCAATACGACAGCCGATTCTTCGCGGGTTTTGTCGCAGTTTGTGTGCCGATTTTGACGGCTAATTGATTGCGGGGATGACGACTTCCAGGCCCCAAATATGGGCTCCAGATTTCCAATGCGCAAAAAAACAGACCAGACTGTTTGGAACAGGCTGGCCGTTCTTCTAATTATCACAAAAACAGGTGCAAATTAAACGGGATCGTCTTGTCGGGCTGGGGCCACACCGGCGTCGCTGTTCTCAATCGCCGCTGAACGCTTGATGGCGTCATAGACTTCTTTGCGATGGACGGGGACTTCTTTGGGAGCCTCGATTCCAAGTCGCACTTTGTCGCCGCGAATTTCCACGACGACGATTGTCACATCATCGTTGATGACAATGCTCTCGTTTTTCTTTCGTGAAAGGACCAACATCGATTTCATTCCTTTGCAAATTCTGAGCCACGTTTTCGGGCCCATTTTTCCTAACGACCTAAACTGGACGAGGCAGGCTGGACGAGGCAGGGGGGTTGACAGTTTGTTCAATCTCGTTCCAACCTACTCTACCCGCCAAAATGCGTTAGTCAACAAACTGTTGACAACGGGTTTGGGCAAAATTGGTGATTTGCTGGCATTGTGGAAGCTGTTTTCGCAGACTGGGTTGACTTTTTGGCCTCAAAATCAGGCCAGGGGTTGACGTTTCCCCAGCGGCGGGAAGTTCAAAACCCCGATTTCTCCCGAATTTTCGCGGCACATTGCCCTAAATCCAGACTGGACATTCGCAGAATGGCGGGAACTCTTTAGTCGTTTTCGAAATTTTTGCCAGATTGCCGAATTTGATGAATAGTCTGATTGATACGCACGCTCATCTCGACGACCTGCGACTGAAGGACCAGGTCGAGGCAGTTCTGGATCGGGCTGCAAAGGCAGGGGTTGTTGCAGTGATGACAATCGCGACAGACCCGGGATCCAGTCGTCGGGCTGTCGAACTATCCGGACGGTTTCCCGGCAGGGTTTTTTCTGCCATTGGATTTCAACCCAACTGTTGCACCGACCTGACGGATCGCGATTGGGATGAAATGGTTGCACTTGCGAACGAGCCTGGCGTCCGGGCGATCGGCGAAACGGGACTGGACCGTTACTGGGACGATTGTCCTTTTGAGATTCAACAGCAATGGTTCGATCGGCACATTGAATGGTCTGTCGAATCCGGATTGCCGTTGGTGATACATATGCGGGATTGTGAAGCAGACATCGTCGCATCTCTTCAGTCGCATCGCGACAAGTGGCCACTGACAGGGAGCATGCATTCATTCACCGGCTCCTGGGAGACGGCACAGCGATGCATGGAAGCGGGTTTCCACATCAGCTTTGCCGGTATGGTCACGTACGCCAATGCGGGTGACTTGCGTGAAGTCGCCCGCCAGATTCCGCTTGACCGATTGCTGGTCGAAACCGATTCGCCTTATCTGTCACCGGAACCACAACGAAAACACCGTCCGAATGAACCGGCGATGGTAGTTCACACTGCGACATGTATCGCGAGGGAACGGGGGATTTCGCTGGAGGAATTCGCGAAAACGACGACCGAGAATGCGAAGAAGTTATTGAAGATTTTGGAATGAGGATTTTTGTTTTGGAAGTGGAGAGCGATTGATGTACATGGCGGCGAGGTCGGGAGAACTTCACCGAGCGTTTGACATTCGCCGAGCGTCTGCCTCCAGTCTCCAGTCTCCGGCCTAACGCCTCCAGCCTACTCCTACCTGTCGGCGTAGACTCGCGTGCTTTCTTCCTTCGTGATGTTGATTTCGCGGCCGTCGGTTTGCAGGTTGACTGCAACGCGATGCTCGCCGGGTGCTGTTCCGGTCGCGAGGATCGATGCCGTAATTTCTTCGCCCGGATTGATGTTCGGGATTGGTTCGAAAGCAATTTGTTGCCCTTGTGCCTGTCCGCGAAGTCCGCCACTTACAGAGTCGGGTCGAATTCCGTTGTCAAATTCGGCAAGCAGACGCACGTTGCTGGCCGGTTTGGTTCCCTGGTTAATGATGCGAATGCGGTACTCGGTAGTCGTGCCGGTTTCGATGTGATCGGTCACGTCGTCGATTTCGAAATAGACATCGACCAGGTGTTCGATCGCCACATCATGCTTGATTGTCGATTTCTGATTCAAGTCGGCGCGGGCTGTGAATTCGATTTGAGAATTCCCGGTTTCCACGGGTTCGGATTGCAATTCGACACTGGCCGACAGACCCGGCCGCAATTCTGCCAGGCTCCAGTAAACGGCGTGCGAGCCAGGATCGTATTGTCCCTGATTGTTTGCCCCAACAAAACGAAGCGACCGCGGCAATTGTGCAATTAAGTCGAGATTGGTCGCCGTGGCTGTTCCTGAGTTTTTGACGGAAAGTGTGTGGGAGGTGTCCCGCTTGAGAAAACGCCGGTGTGGGCCGTCGGTCGAAGTCACGATTTCGGGGCTGATGACTTCGATCGTTGTTTCATGGCTGGCGTTCAGCCCACCATCACCCACGATTCCTACGATATTCCGAAACTGGCCAATGGCTGCGGATTCAAGAGTCAGTGCAATCGAACGGGATTGACCCGGAGCCAATGTTCCAATTTCGTATTCCAGATCGCGAACGCCGGCGTTGTAGCGAAGTTGCTCCGGGACTTTTTCCTGGATGATCACGTTTGTCGCGGGACCGTCGCCGTTGTTGCGGGCCGTGATCTGAAGTGTCACGGGACTGCCGATCATGACCTGGGCTGGTGCGGTGTGTTCGATACTGAGTTCGGGGCGGGTGACCCTCGTTCGCATCGAAGCCTGGGAAGCGAAAGTTACCTGGGCGACTGAGCCGATTTCACCAGGGCGGGTCGGCCGCAGTTCGATCTCGATGGACTTTTCCTGGCCGGCCGGCATGTCTCCCAGCGACCACGAAAGACCATCTCCACCGGGCTTGTTGTCCGGTTGAGGGTTGGACGAAATCAACTCTGTCCCCGCCGGGATTTTGTCATAGACGCGAACGTCACTGGCCGGGACCCGACCGACATTGCGAACGACGATTCGAAATTTGGCGGGCTGGTTGACCTGGATTTCCCGCGGAGCGATTTTTTCAATTGCCAGGGCTGGAGTTTGCACTCCTTCCAGACTGGTTTCGCCAGGCGTGGCCAAAGTGCCAGCCGGAATGGCTCCGGGAATCGGCGATCCGCTTCCATAATTGTTTCGGATTCCTGCCGGGATCAATGGAGTGGAGGCGGCGGGTATGACTGGCGTGTTGTTTGCGCTGGCCCCTGGCAATTCCGTGCGACCACTGCCGAATGGCTGGCGGTTGGGTTGGGCTGCGGGATTGGTTTCAGCACCTGGAGCCGGATTGGTTTGTGGACTGGGCTGTCCCGGGAATTGATTGGCTGGAAACGAATTGGGCTGAATTGGTTGTGAAGTCTGCCCAGTTGCGGCGGGTTTTGGGTCAAACTGGCCGGGCTGCGATCCGGGAATTGCACGTATGGGGGCCAGGTTTTGTTGCGGAGGAGTGCGTGGTTCTTCGGGTGGATTTGCCGCCGGAGTTTCCTGGTCTGGTTTTGCGAACGGGCTATTGGGCGGAAACGGATTGAATTCAGACTGTTTGGTTTCAGCCGGATTTTGTGTCGCTGGTTTAGGCGGATCGAATTTTCCGACTATCGAGTTTGCCTGTTCCAGCAGATTGTCCGACGTGCCTCTCAATGCGTTTTTTGCGGCATCGGTTTGTTGCTGGATGTTCGCGCCAACTGAAGCTGAAACGTTGTTTGGCGGAAACGCGGCTGGTTGTTTGGCCGGTTCCTTTGGTTCGTCTGTGAACGACCGTGCCGCAGGAACCATTGGGTCTGGCATTGTGCGTGAGGAAACTTGTTGGGACGGAATCTGGTTCGGGTTGTCGATGGGGCGGGTCAAGTCCGGGAGTTTTGTGATTGCCACGGATTCGGGACCGGAGGGGTTACTGTTCACTTGGGAAACAATAACTGGAACTGTTGGATCGGGGAAACCGGATTTGCCCGCACTGAATCGATCTTCACTTGCCGGATTTGCCAAAGGTTTTTCGGTCGGTTCCTGTTTGGGTTGTGAAGGCGTTTCCGTGCCGTCGCCGGCAGTGAAACGCGCCAGTTGAGTAGTTACAGGAGAAAGCGACTGAACCACAGGAGCGGGAGCAGGTAGTGCAGTGCCGGACTTCTCGGGGGATGCTGTGATTTGGGGCGTGCCTTTGGGGATTTCGCCGCCTGCTGTTGCAGTGGTGCCATTGCCGGTCAATTTGCTCGCCATGGCCTGCAGGTTTGCTTTCGTTTTGTCTCCGAGGACCGACTGAAAGACTGCGAATGAGCCCAGCGCGACAAAAAGCAGCACCGCCACAATTCGTAGAAGAAACGTCTTCGAAAGAAGCTTTCGGCTGCGTTCCTGATTGTCTTGATGTTGCGACATGGCGTCGTCCGTGAGCTTTTCAAAACGGGGTATGTAATTCCGAAACGAGTATTTCGGGGTGGCAAAATCGCTGGCCCTAACGAAATAGGCGTCATTCCTGGCCGTTGTAGCAATGCTCCTCTGGCCGAAAATGGAACCCGGTCACAACAATTTCCTGAACTTTGCGTGTTTCCGTACAAAAAAGTGAAGATTGGACGCAAGATCAATCTTCCAATTACGGACATGCGTTCATCCTGCCTTTACCTGGAGCACATCCCTGGTCCTCAAGATTGCAGGCATCAATTTCGCCAGCTTCGATACCGAAAATCCGATAACCTGGTTCCTGTCATTTCCCGGAGATCATTTTCCCGGTCTCGATTGCATGCCTGTTTTTTCCAAGACCCTGTCGTGGTTCACCATTAGACGGATAGGCATGTCGAGCATCACGTCCCAGAATGATTCTTGTGGGCAACAAATTGCTAGCAGAAAAGGCGGGGATCTGAATTGACAGTTCGAATTGGTATCGTCGGATGCGGGATGATCGCGCGGTTTCATGCGCGGGCTATTGGAGAGACAGCGGGGGCGGAACTCGTTGCATGCACCAGTCACAGCCCTGTTTCAGCTGAGAAATTTGCCGCCGAATTTCATTGCGACGTCTCAGCCAATCCCGAATCCCTGCTGGCTCGCGACGACATCGATGCGATCACAATCTGCACACCCAGCGGGGCTCATCTGGATTCAGCCCTTGCGGCAGCGCGGGCCGGCAAACATTTGATGATCGAAAAGCCGTTGGAGATTACTCCCGAACGATGCGACCAGATCATTCTGGCCGCGAGCGAAAACGGCATTCAGGTCGCCACGGTTTTCCAGTCCCGTTTTTCGCCCGTGTGGCAAAGGTTGAAAAATGCTGTCGAACGAAATGACTTTGGAATATTGTCGATTGGCGACGCGGCGGTAATGTGGTTTCGGCCACAATCTTATTACGACAGTGCCCAGTGGCGGGGCACGTGGCGGTTGGATGGTGGCGGTGCCTTGATGAATCAGGCGATTCACACCGTCGATCTGTTGTTGTGGATGATGGGTCCAGTCGTTGAAGTAAGCGCGTTTGCGGCAACTCGCGCGCATGAGCGGATCGAAGTCGAAGATACCATTGTGGCGACTTTGCGATTCGCCAACGGTGCGCTCGGCACGATTACGGCAACTACCACTTCGCATCCCGGCCAGGACAAGCGGATCGAAATCCATGGCAGTGAAGGCTCGGCGATCATCGAAGAAGACCACGTATTACATTGGTCCGACAATCGAAAATCAGGGAACGGATCGGCAGTTTCGGCCGAAGAAACGGGACGGGGCGGAAGTGGCGCTTCGGATCCGGCCGGAATCAGTCACCGGTTGCACGCCGCTCAATACGCGGATTTTATCGCGGCGATTCAGGAAAAGCGGGCTCCCTTTGTAGATGGCAACCAGGGCCGCATCAGCGTCGAATTGATTGATACAATCTACCGGTCGGCAAAAGAACGACGCGTGATTCGGCTGGACTGACAGTTTTTGTCGTGCTGGGGCTATGAGTCAATTGTAGAAACCCGTGTCGTTGGGCAACTCGAAACCCGAAACGTTAGCGAGGTGGCGCAGATTCCCTCGCTAACGCTTCGGGTTACGATTAACTTACAGATTTGCCGCGATTCGATGATCCATCAGTTTTTTGTCGCACAACAGGAGCAACCTCGATGCTGCGGATTTTTTTTACGTTCACAGTTTTGGTTTTCGCGGGTATCGATGTCTGTGCTGCTCAACAGGCGACCGGCAACCGAATGACGCCAGAGCTGCTTTGGAAACTGGGCCGAGTCGGTTCGGTTGCGGCAAGTCCCGATGGGGTGATGGTGGCCTGGACGGTCCGCGATTACGAACTGGCGGAAAACAATGGCACGACGGATCTGGTTGTGTCAGCTTTACAAGGAGGCCAGGAGCAAGTCTTGCTTCGCAACTGGAAATCGATCAGTGATGTGCAGTGGACAGGGGAAGGGAAGGATCGGGCGCTCTGGTTTACCGGGCTGAAAGAAAAGCAGGGAGACTCAAGTACCAATCAGGTTTTTCGAATCGATACCGAAACCATGGTTGCCGAAACTGCGGTACCCGAGCAGGTTAGCACGTACGAGGAATCGCCGGCAAACCTGAAAGTTTCACCGGACGGCAAGCGGCTGGCGTTCACGCAGGATGTGAAACTCGACCAGACCGTTAACGACCTCTATGCCGACTTGCCGAAAGCCGATGCCCGAATTATTGACTCGCTCATGTATCGTCATTGGGATTCCTGGCACGATTACAAATATTCGCATCTGCATGTTGCCAGTGTTGGTGACGATGGAAAGGCTGGGGCGGCCGCGGATTTAATGGCGGACCAAAAGCTCGATTGCCCGGTCCCACCGTTTGGTGGCTCGGAACAAATCGCCTGGGCTCCGGATTCAACGCGAATCGCTTACACGACCAAGCTTGCGAAAAATCCTGCAGAATCGACCGACACCAGCGTTTGGGTGGCGGATGCAACCAGTCCGTCGAGCGCCAAAAACGTGACGGACGGGCGGCCCGGTTACGACAACAACCCTGTTTGGACTCTCGATGGAACAAGACTGGGTTTTCATTCCATGGTGCGAGCCGGTTTTGAAGCCGACCGGACCAGATTCTTGTTGGTCGAACCAGCGGCCGGCAATTTGACGGAGCTGACTGAAGGACTGGACCAAAACGCTCACCAAACAACCTTTGTTCCAGGCAAGAAGGCGGTTCTTTTCTCCAGCGAAATCAATGGAACCGAGCAGATTTTCGAGCTGTCCGGCCTCAACAAAATCCGCCAACTAACTTCGGGCGATTTCAATTGGGGGCTGGTTTCGGTTTCTCCCGACACAAAAAGTGCAGTCGTAACCAGACAATCGATGGCCCGGCCTGACGAAATTTTTGTAATGGATCTCGAATCCGGCGAAGCAAAACAAGTCAGCCACGCCAACGACGAAATCTTTTCGACGATCGACATGCCGACGTTTGTTCGACGCGAAGTAGCCGCGACAGATGGAAAGACGATTATGTGCTGGGTGGCGTTGCCGCCGGGTTTCGACGCGGCCTCTGGAGAGAAGTGGCCGTTGTTGCTGTATTGCCAGGGAGGACCTCAGAGTCAGATCGGCCAATCGTTTTCCTTCCGCTGGAATTTCCATTTGATGGCGGCCGAGGGATACGTCGTTGTCGCTCCAAACCGTCGCGGATTGCCCGGTTTTGGACAGGCGTGGAACGACCAGATCAGCGGTGACTGGGGCGGCCAGGCGATGCAGGATTATCTGTCGGCGACCGACGACATTTCCAAAGAGGCGTGGATTGATACTGGCAAACGTGCAGCCGTTGGCGCGAGTTTCGGTGGCTACTCCGTCTATTGGTTGATGGGAAATCACGAGGGCCGATTCAAGGCGATGATCGCTCACTGCGGCGTGTTCAACCTGGAATCGATGTATGGTTCGACCGAAGAGTTGTTCTTTGTGAACTGGGATCTCGGCGGACCTTACTGGCTATCCGACGATACGGCCCGGCGTTACGAAAAGTTTTCACCCAACAAGTTTGTGCGCAACTGGAAAACGCCGCTGCTGGTGATTCACAGCGAGAAAGATTTTCGGGTCCCGGTCACGCAAGGGATGGAGGCGTTCACTGCGGCACAAGTGCAGCGCGTACCCTCAAGGTTTTTGTACTTCCCGGACGAAAGCCACTGGGTGAACCAGCCACAAAACAGCGTCCTCTGGCAGCGAGTCTTCTACGACTGGCTGGACAAACACTGCAAGGGAAAGGGAACCGAAAACGAATAGCAAAAAACAAAGGAAAGATCAAAGCAGCGATTTACAGAAACGGATTTAACAGGCCAGGCCCCTACTCGCCGCCGCCGCTTTCCTTGTCCTTGCGGCGGGTTAGGCCGGCTCGGTCGAGGAGGGATTGGCCGAAGAGGTTGTCGAGCTGCTCGTCTTGGGGTGGCGTGCCGACTGCTCCGAGGGCGGAAGCATCGTAGTTCACGATAAAGTCGTGTTTGGCAATCGACAGCTTGACTTGCGGATCAATTCGACGGCGGACGTTGGCCATCACGCGTTTGTCATCCAGTTTGACCCCGTTTTTGGACTGCAGGTCGCGGACGAACCAATAGCCCTCTTCGATTTCCAGCAGGCAGTGGTGCCCGGAAATGTTGGAAAAATTGAGTACAATGTCACAGCCTTCGCGGCGACCTACCCGCAGCTTTTTCTTCAGCAGCGGAATTGGGTCTCCGCCTCCTACTGGTACCAGTTCGCCGTACATTGCGGCATTGCCCCGATTGTGTCAAAAACAAAAAGTATCGATTCGCGTATAATCATCCACAAGTTCAGCCTGCAATTACATCTTAACCGCGATCGGCTGATTTGAAATCTTATCGGCTGCCAAAAGGGCGTCAACAAACGAAGATGGGCGAAATAAAGGCAGAATCCGCAGCACAAACCGGCCAGGTGGAACCATTTTCCTGGCGTCGGGCGGGGCTTCGCTATTGTTCTTACAACCACTATTTGCGCCAAAAGTACGGCTTCCGGGTTCAGCGGGTCAGCATCGACGCAGGGTTCACTTGCCCGAACGTAGACGGAACGGTCGCCCATGGGGGCTGCCGGTTTTGCGACAACCGGAGCTTCAGCCCCAGCCGCAGGACAGTTGGAAATACGATCGTCGAGCAGATCACCGAAGGGATTCGGCGGTTGAAGATGCGGTACAAGTGCGATCACTTCACCGCCTATTTCCAGCCCGCGACCAACACTTACGCCCCAGTCGAAAAACTGCGCGAGTTGTACGCTGCTGCCCTGACCCATCCGCAAATCGTTGGCCTGGCGATTGGCACCCGTTCTGATTGTGTGCCCGACGATGTGCTGGACCTGATTCAGGAGTTCGCGACCCAGACGCACCTGACCCTCGAATTTGGCATGCAAACGATGCACAACCGGTCGCTGGAGTGGATGAATCGCGGCGAAGACCACGAGACGCTGATCGATACGATGGAGCGGAGTGCTGGGCGCGGTTTTGAAATTTGTGCCCACATCATGCTTGGTCTGCCAGGCGAAACTCACGCCGACATGATGGCAACGGCCCGGGAAGTTACCCGCCTCGGATTTGACGCTGTGAAAATTCACAATCTGTACGCAGTTCATGGAACGCCGCTGATCGACGACATCAACTCCGGCAGAGTCACTTTGATGGAACAGGACGAGTACGTGCAAACGCTAGTCGATTTCCTGGAATTCCTTCCGCCCCAAATGGTGATCGAGCGGGTAATCGGCGACGCACCCGACAGCTTTTTCGTCGGCCCGGCGTGGTGTCTGGAAAAACCGAAAGTGCTGAAGGCGATCGAGCAGGAATTTTCAAAACGGGATTCTTGGCAAGGAAAGAACTTTCGATAATCTGAACCGGTGATTCTCCAGTCGAATGTGCTTGCATTGCGCCGATTTCCACCGCCTTGAACAGGTTTCAACTCCGGCGTGATTGCATGGCGTTAAAGTTGAACGTCGGAAATCCCGAATAATCCGCAAGGACGTCAGGTTATTGCGAACCTGAAGAAGTCCGTCAGGGTCTGTGCAGTTTGCCGGGTCTACTTGTTCAAAAAAGGGACTTCGGATAGTTTTTGTTGCATTAGAAGCTGGTGCGGCCGATCCGGTTTCTGGCGAATAACAGCCTGAATCAGCACCATTTGGCGTCGTGGCCGAGCGGTTAGGCAGCGGATTGCAAATCCGTTTAGGGCGGTTCGACTCCGCCCGACGCCTTGAATGTTCTAACCCAATTCACGCCGCGGCCAATGCTGGCTGCGGCGTGTTTTTTTTCGCCTGTTGATTCCGGTCGTGGAACTTCGGGCCACGTTTGATGTCATGGACGGCAGGAAATAATTTTGAAACAAGCCATTCATGCCCCGTCGAAAAAAATCACTGCCGCCCATTCCGAAACCGTTGTTTCAGCGCGAGACTCAGACGAAAAAGCTTCTCGTGCCCGCCGTGGAGCAGGCACTGATCAATCATCTCGCTGGCCATGAATTCCGTTCATCCGTGGTTTGGACGGCGGGGCGCGGGCAGTTGGCGGCGGCGTTGTCGAACCGGGGTGAGTCCAGCCTGTTCGTGATGGATAACTGGTTGTCGAGGCAATGTCAGGCGTTCCTGGAACGTGAATCCGCAGGGCCGGTCCAGGTTTTTTGCCAGCCCGATTGGCCGACCGATAAACATGATCTGGCCGTTATTGCACTTTCCAAGAGCGATTCGAAGGAGTTGTTGCTTGAGCTGTTTCAGTCGGCCTGGCTGGGCCTGGAGTCGGGTGGCAAGCTCGTTGTGGCTGGTGAGAAATCGGCTGAAGCGTGGTTGCGAAAGAGCCTTTCCCCTTTTTCCAAGTCGATCCAGGCCAAAGTTCATCGCCGTTCAATCGTGCTGGCCATGGAATCGACCGGCGAACTTTCCCGGCCCCGCTCCTGGGAATGCGAATTGGCTTTCCGCGATTCCGGAAACCTGGTCAAGCTGTTGACCCGACCAGGTGTGTTCGCGCATCGAAAAATGGACAACGGTGCAAGACAACTTTTGGAATGCGTTCAGCTCGAACCCGGTGCAAAGGTGCTCGATATCGGCTGCGGCAGCGGAGCCGTTTCGTTAGGCTTGGCCATGCGTGATCCATCAATCGAAGTGTTGGCGGTGGACAGCCATTCTCGTGCGGTCGAATGCACGCAGAGGGGAGCCGAACTGAACGGTTTGAAGAATGTTCAGACTTTGTGTGCGGACGATGGCGACTATGGTTACGACGGACAGTTCGACGTTGCCCTGGGAAATCCGCCTTATTATTCCGGGTTTCGAATCAGCGAAATTTTCTGCACGGCTGCCTCGCGAAACCTGCGGCCAGGCGGCCGGGCGATTTTGGTTACGAAGACACCGGAGTGGTATCAGAATCGCTTGCCGGAATTTCTGGATAACGTCGAGATTTTCAAAAGCGGCCGGTATCACATTGCCACCGGCATCGCTCGCGACGCCAAGTAGACAACGGGTTTGAGAATCGTGGTTTTGGCTTCCAGCCGAAATATTGTGCTGGATAATGTCTTTTGTTGTTTCGGCTGGAA
>JAYVKA010000259.1:0-4661 GCA_043768885.1 Planctomycetota bacterium | reverse complement strand
TGTTTCTCGAGGCCGGCCAAGTCGCCCTGCAGATAACAGGACATCGCGTAGCGGTAATGCAGTCCATGTGTTCCGGGGATTCCCTCGCTCCGCAGGACTTCGCGACCCAACAGAACATGCTCCTCGCCGCGGTACTTTTGAATGTCCGCCATCAGCGATTCCATGCGGCGAACCGATTTTTGGACTTCGCTCACAGCAGTTCCAGAACGCCCGGCATTGGCCAGGGATTGTTGCAGTTGTTGGACTTGTGATTCCAGCAGTACCGCCAGATTGGTTCGCGGGCCGACCGAGTTCGGTTCTACTGAAATCGCAGTACGGAGCGCTTCAGCTGCGTCGTCCATTCGCATCTCGGCCTGGGCCATCTCGGCCAACATCATGTGAGTCGCGGCGCGGTCGGATATCACTGCGAGGGAACTTCGCAGTTCGTCGGTAGCTGACTGGACCGCCTTTTTTTGATCGGCTGCAATCATTCGGTTCCGGTCCACGGCAGGAATTGTTACCAGGCCCCGGGCGGCTGCGATGCGAACCAACAGAACCGGGTGCTGACAAATCGACGACAGTTCAGAACCGATTTTCAACGCCAAATCGGACAGTTGACCCGTCGTGTTGGAATAGAGATTGGTGTTGAGCAGCTCATTCAATCGCTCCACTGCTGCCGCGACGACTTTCGGGTCGGGGTCATTCAGTGCTGGTTTCAGCGATGCGAACAAAGACTCGGATTGCGAATCGGGTATGGCTCGAACGATGGAGGCTCGAATCATGGCCGGATAGGTCAAATCGATCGCCATTCGCGAAATCTTTGGAAGATCAGTGGTGGTTGATTCGGAATTGCTTGGCCCATGAATGGCGTGTGCGAGTTGAACATAAGTTTCATTGCGAGGCGGGTCTGTCGGGGCGGAATACCACTCGGCAAAGGCGGCGGCCATCGCGGTATCGGTCCGTTTCAATTCATCAGCTACCGCCACGTCTCCCGCCTGTCGAAGATTGAACCAGTCGATGTACTGCCGGATTTGTTGCTGCGATTCTTCGGGAAGGACTTTTTCGTTTACATGACAACCAGAACAGGCATTGGGAGTGCCGACGGTGACGCTCAAGTCCGGACGGGGCGCACGAAAACTGTGATCGCGCCTTGCATCGACGTCCATGTAAACCGTTTCCGGCATATGGCAATCGACACACATCGATCCGGGCATGCCGGGGGTGTGGTGATGGTGGGCCGGCGAGTCGTATTTTGCCGCCGGATGTTGTTGCAGGTGACAAGACGTACACAACTGGTTGCCGCTGTAGCGAAGGTTCAATGAATGAGGATCGTGGCAATCGGTGCAGCGAACATTTTTTGCGTACATGCGGCTCTGGATAAACGAACCGTAGACATAGTCTTCGTCGCGAACCTGGCCATCGACGAAATAGACCGGCTCTTCGATCAGTTGACAGGCGAAATGGTCGTCGTAGCGGTCGCCGGCGACATATTTTTCAGTCAGCTCCGTTCGTCGTGAATGACACGGTGCACAAGATTCGACTTGCGGGATGTTCGAGGGTGTTTTCAGTTTTGCCAGGCCATAGCCGTGGTTGCGGTCCCAAAACAGGCTGCGGCTGCGGGCAATTTCCACGTGCAGACTGGCCGGGCCGTGGCAGGCTTCGCAGCTGACATCGATCTCTGACCAGGTTGTGTGGTAACTGACATTCAGCGCGTCGAAATTCTTTTTGAGGTTGGTGCTGTGGCATTCGGCGCAGTTGCTGTTCCAGTTCTGCATGATGCCGGTCCAGTGCAGCGGATCGTCCGCCTCCAGATGCGCGTTGACGTCGGGCGGGTCCAGGTGAAACCATTGGTTGTCGATGCAGTTCCAGGAAACACGCAAAACCTGCAGCCGTCCTGTTTCGTCGTTGGCGATTGCTCCGTTCTGGGGCAGCGGCACCATGTATTGCTGAAGGGGGAAGACACCGAAGACGTGCGTGACCTCAAAATCGGCGGGTTTGCCATCGGGACCGTCGGTCGTGACCATGAACCGCTCGCCGTCTTTCCAGACGCGGCTTTCGCGACCGTGATGCCCGATGACTGTGCCGTCAAATTTTCCCAGAACGGTTGTGTCCGTGGCGATGTCCATTGCCCGGTCGTGATGCGAATCGGAGAACAACGAAGTCTGCTCGGCGTGACATTCGATGCAGGATTGGCGGCCGACAAAGGACTTTTGTGCTCCGAGCGGAAATGCCGAATACCAATCAGTGACCACCCAACCCGCGGCGAGGGTCAACGGCACCAGAGTGCACACGACCCACCAGATTATTTTGCGTCGGGGTTTTTCGGTCATCAGTAATTTCAAGCGGTCAATAATTTCAGGAACCGGATCAGTCTTTATCGACGAGGTCTTTCGGTTGGACGAACAACGCCCGTTTTTGCGAGGGAAGGGAATAGTCGAACCCGCAGCTTCGCAGAAAATCGTCGGATGCCGAGATGGCCATCAGTTCGAGCACATTTTGTTCAGCAGCCCGTTCAATGCATTTTTGCACAAGCCGTCGCCCGATTCCGCAGCGTTGATGGTCGGGAGAAACCGACAGGCACTGAATCTCGGCGAGCTTTCGCGAGTAGACTTCGACCGCTGCAAAACCGACAATCCGTTCGCCGTCACGGGCAATGTAGGCATGCCGGGTGAGGTGAATGATTTCGTCGATGGTTCGGCTGAGCAACTGTCCTTGTTCCACAAACGGGCTGAGGAAGGCAAATATCTCGTCAGCCTCTTCGGTCAGCGCGACGAAAATTTCGATTTGTGATTCAGGCATTTTCCTGCTCATCCGTGACGTGACACCATCGTGCAATCATTTTTTTGAACAGGATTGTGCCCTGTTGAATTTGTTCCAGCGAAATCCACTCGTCAGTCGTGTGGGCCTGGTCGATCGAGCCGGGGCCGCAGACGATCAGGTCCGCCATCTCGCCCATCACAGCGCCGTCGGTTCCATAGGCTACGGTGCCGGCCGAAGCCTGACCACACAACTGCAATGCCGATGCTACAAACTTCGACGACGGATTGGTAAACATCGGCGGTGCCATGCGTGGAATTTCAAAATCCAGGCCAAACTTTTTCGCCGCGTCGCGAATCTTGTCGAGCAGCGGTTCCATTTCCATTCCCGGCATGCTGCGAAGGTAAATCTGGCAAACCGTCTCTGACGAAGTAATGTTGAGCGCTGGCGAATTGTCGGACAGACAGACGTTGATGGATAGGCCTGGCGGATCAAACTGCCGATTGTTCCATTTGGGGTCAACATCGGTGTCTTGCCGGATTTCATTCAACTCATGAAGGAATGAAATCATGCTCCAGTTGGAACTGCGGCCGATTTTTGTGCTGGAGTGGGCAGCGACGCCGTGAGATCGAGCGGTCAGCATGATCGAGCCCTTGTGCGAATGAATCACTTTCAGCATCGTCGGCTCGCCGATTACTCCGACGGCCGACTGGTTGACGATCTCGCGAAAGTATTGGCTCTCCTCGACTACACGGCGGGCACCGGCAAATCCGGTTTCTTCGTCAGCGGTCAACACGATGTAGAGAGGCGATCGAAGCGACTCGGCCGGAATGGAATTGGCAGCGGCCAGGAAACAGCCGATGGGGCCTTTCATGTCGCAGCTGCCACGCCCGTACAGACGCCCGTCAACGACGTCCGGTTCGAAAGGACCTCTACCGGTGGCTTTCCAGTGTGGAGCCGGGACGGTATCCATGTGTCCGAACCAGGCCATGCCGCCAGAGCCAACTCCCTTTTTTGCAACCAGACAATGTTTCGCGGTTCCGGTTGGATCGTCGAATCGCAGGACCTCGACGGTGAAATCGTGCTTCTCCAGTTTTTGTTCGAGATATTTGGCCAACCGCTTGTTGGACAAGTAGCTGGACGATTCAAATTCGATCAGCCGGCTGGCGTACCTCAGGGCTTTTGCCACGGCATGTTGATCGGTGTCGGTCATGTCAACGGGTTTCATCGTATATTCTGAACGTTGGTTACGATTGTCGCGGGTTGAAGAGTCCATGAAACAGCAGCAACTTCATTTTATCACAGGACGGCTGGCCGAGCCTGCGCTGCGCAAGGAGTTGGAGCGATTGTCAGCCATTGAAGGCTTTGCCTGGACAGTGCAAGTGATGCCAATCTCGGTCGCGGCGTTGATGACCGGGAAATGGATCGCCCGACGACTAGACGTGCCTGACGTTGCCGATGCTGTGATCCTGCCCGGCTATGTTGGCATTGGCCTGAATGAAGTTCAAGATGCGTGTAGAGTTCCGGTTCGATTGGGGCCCAAAGATTTGAGGGATTTGCCAAAAATGTTTGGGGAGCAGCCGGACCGATCCGATCTTGGAAACTGGGACATCGAGATCATTGCCGAGATTAACCAGGCACCACGACTGGATCGGGCAACGATTTCGTCGATGGCCCGGGAGATGGTAGCTGACGGGGCGAACGTCATTGATGTTGGCTGCGATCCGGATGGTGGTTGGACGGATGTCGGTAATGTAGTTCGGATGTTGCGAGGGGAGGGGATTCGGGTCAGCGTTGACAGCTTTGATCCGCAGGAAGTCCAGCTGGCGGTGTCGGCCGGAGCGGAGTTGGTCTTAAGCGTCAACTCGTCCAACTGCCAAGCCGCTAGTGATTGGGGATGTGAAGTCGTCGTGGTTCCGGACGAT
>JAYVKA010000258.1:0-12656 GCA_043768885.1 Planctomycetota bacterium | reverse complement strand
TTGGGTCTGGACCGCTTGATCGCCGCGATGGAAGAACTGGGGCTGGCTCCGAAGGAACAATCGCCGGTCGATGTCATGATCGTGCAATTCGATCCGGGGCTGATTGCCGGGTACCTGCGGATGGCTTCGATGTTGCGGGCGGCGGGGCTGGCGGTCGAGCTGTTCCCGGAGGCTCGCAAGGTGGGCCAGCAGTTCAAATATGCGAGCAAAAAGGGAATTCCGCTGGTGATTGTAGCGGGGCCTGACGAATTTTCCGGACAACGGGTCGATGTCAAACGCCTTGCCGACGGCCAGCAAACCTCGGTCTCGACGGCTGACGGTTGTGACGAGTTGGTCGAATGGATTCGAAAAACGCTTGCCGAATCGAAACCGACATAGCAGAATAGGGGAGCAGCCCCAAAAAAAAGTTCCCCGATCAAGGACAAAACCATGTGGATGTTCCTGGCCCAGATGACAACCAGAGCCCCCGAGGCAGCGAAAGGCCAGGGGGAGTACGCACAAGCCTGGGCCCTGGTTGGGATTCTGATGTTTTTCGGTTTACTGGTCGTCCTGATTCCGCGTCCGCGCAAAGTGGACATTCCGGAGAACGACAAAAAGAATCGCGAGAAGCACCACGTTAGCAACCGGCCTTCCGGGAAAGGCAAACCGGGCGACCGCAAACAACCTGCGAAGACATTCCAGGCTGCGATCAACCAGAACAAACCGAAGTAGCCCGGTCTTCGCAGGTCGCGGTCATGAAATTTTCGCTGCGACACCTGTTCTTGTTCGTCTCGGCCGCGGCACTGGCAATAGTATTGTCGCAATCGTCATACATCTTCGTCCAGATTTTGGTTATTGTCGCAATCGGTCCTCCATGCTATTTCATCATTTCGCATGAGCACCTCAATCGAATTTTTGCTGGCGGTTCGCTGGGAATTCTCGTTACATATGCCTTAGTCCTCCTCCTAAGTTCCATTTTGCACTTGCCGCGTCCGCCTATTCAATCTCGATATGATCGTCTCAACCCTCCGGAACAGGAAAGATTCGAGGAGCGGGTAAGCCCGTACGTGGTTCCCTTCGGTTTCCTGCTCGGTGCCACGTTTTGCCTTGCGTGGCCGTTCAAAGACAAAAAAAATCCGACCGATGAGCTGGTGCATTGCCAACATTGCGGCAGATTCCTCGCACCAACGACCCGAACTTGCCCACGGTGTGAGAATCGAACAGGCGAAGTGTTGAAACGAGAGTGATTTGATTCTGCGCGCTGGGCGTGTGGTTAGCGTGTACCCGGATTTGTCAAAAACTCATCGTGATTGCCAATTTTTTGAAATTTGACGGATCGAGATGGGTCAGGGACGGATCAGAATGGGTAAATGCAAGGCCGGACTGCACCTTCGCTGCAATCCCTTTTGGATTGAAGGATTCGGGATGACGCCGTGACCGGTGATGGCGCTGCGCTTATCACCGGCTAATGGCTTTAATCCCTTCGGGATTCTGGCAATGAAAAGGCGTAGGCTGGCACAATCAGTCCTGACAATAGCTGTAGGTTGGCGATTGGCTTGTCACGTTTTTTTGCTCAGGAACGTAACTGGACCGAATTATCCTTAGCCACCTCGTGCTTTCGATGACTTCTTCCACGCGAGAAGCCACACGCCGAGGATGGGGAGCGTGATGGCGAGGAATAATAGAGTGCGGGTTAGGCCTTTGCCGTTGGCGTACCAGAAGGTGCCGACGGCAAGAAGAATGACCCAGATGGTCCAGGCGAGGATGACCCAGCGTAACGGGCGGGCGTTGGGGGCGCGGGTCATGGCGACTCCGGTTTGTTCAGCCATGGCATCATCTTGCGAAGACGTAGGCCCGTGGTTTCGATTAGCGATTTCCGGACGGTGGCAGAACTTTCGCGAGTTGCGGGCTGGCCGTTTTGGTCGTCGGCCAGAAACTCACGGGCGAACTGGCCGGAACGAATTTCGTCCAGCAGGACCCGCATGTTTTTGCGGACGTGATCGTCGATGACTCGCGGGCCGCGAGTGACGTCGCCAAACTCGGCTGTCGTCGAGATCGAGTCCCGCATCCCGGCGATGCCACGCTGATTCAAAAGGTCGGCGATAATCTTCAACTCGTGCAAACATTCGAAGTAGGCAAGTTCGGGCTGATAGCCGGATTCGACGAGCGTATCGAAACCGGCCTGGACCAGCTGGACCAGCCCACCGCACAGAACCGCTTGTTCGCCAAACAGATCGGTTTCGGTTTCGGCTCCGATCGTCGTGCGAATGATTCCGGCGTGAGTGCCGCCGATCGCGTGGGCGTAGGAGAGGCCGAGCTGGAACACAGAGTCGGGCGCGCCTTCGTCCGTTGCGACCAGACAGGGGACTCCACCGCCGCGAAGGTACTCGCCGCGGACCATGTGCCCCTGGCCTTTGGGGGCCACAAGCAACCTCCACGAACTGATTGGTCGCTTGACCAATCCGTAATGGAAGCTGAAGCCATGACAGGCCATCACTGTCGCGCCTGTTTTGAGACTTGGGGAAATCTCGGACTCGAAGACTTGGCCGTGAATCTGGTCGGGAATCATCAGGTTGACGAGATCGGCACCAACGACCGCTGCTTGAGGGATTGTTGGGGTGAAGCCGTCCTTGATCGCTTCGTCCCAGCCCCGCCCACCCGGCCGCTGGCCGATACAAACGTCAACGCCGCTGTCGCGCAAGTTCAGTGCGTGAGCCTGTCCCTGGGCTCCGTAGCCAATGATGGCGACTCGGAGTTTCATCATCAAAAAGGGATCGACGTCGGCGGCGTAGTAAATTTTGCTGTCCATCTGGCTTTCGGTCGGGGGAATGGAGGATGGCTGAAGTGGTTCGCGAGGATTCCGTTACTCGACACGGATGGATACAAGCCTGAAACGCAAGTGAGTGAGTCCTTGCCGGCCTGCTGAATTCACTCGCATGCGCTTGGGGCTTGTATTTCGTAAACTTACACTCTCTGCAGGAAATCCAGTATATTGTGACGGCTGTAGTTCACGGAATTGGTGGCCAAAGTTGTAACATTTGATCGAGTCCTAATGCTTGGAAGTTCCGAAAAAGCCAAAAGACCCCGTTTGGGTTGCTTGTTTGTGCTGGGCATCGGACTGATTTGTATCGGGCTGTTGTTGCTGAACGGCGTGCTGGTTCGAAGTTTCCTGATGGCGAACTCAAAACTGATCTCGGAGCTTGCTGTGCAACAGGCGATCCAGTACGTGGTGCCGGTCGTTATGATTTTTGTGGAGTTCTGGATTTATGATTTGCTGGTGGCCAGGAATTGATGCCGCTTGCCAGAGGTGTGGACTCTTTGACTCAATCTGGGAATTGTGAGAGCCAGTCGTCGGCGGCAGGTGTGGAGCTGGACCGGATGACACTTTGGCGTCCCTATTGCCAAATGAAAACGGCGGCGGAACCGTTGCATGTGGTCGCGGCCGAAGGGGTCTGGCTGGAGCTGGAATCGGGTCAGCGTTTGATCGATTCGATTTCTTCGTGGTGGACAGTTTGCCATGGTCATCGGCATCCACACATTGTCGAGGCGATCACGGAACAGGCCCTGACGTTGACGCATGTGATGCTGGGAGGCCTGGAGCATCCACAGGTGCGTCGGTTGGCGGACCGGTTGGCGGGGCTGATGCCGGGGGAGCTAAACCATTCGTTCTTTTGCGATTCGGGTTCGGTTGCGGTCGAAGTCGCGATGAAGATCGCGGTGCAGTATTGGTTGAACCAGGGGATCGAAGGGCGGAACCGCTTCGTTTGTTTGCGGCATTCGTATCACGGCGACACAAGCGGGGCGATGAGCGTCTGCGATCCGGACGACAGTATGCATCGGCACTTTCGGGGCTTCCTGCTGGAGCAATACCCGCATGAACTGCCGGAGATCGATGAGCAGTGGGCGGAGTTTGACCGGTTTTTGAGATCGATTCGCGAGCAGGTGGCGGGGATTATCGTCGAACCGCTGGTGCAAGGTGCGGCTGGAGTGCGGATTTACACGCCGGAGCAACTTGCCCGGCTGCACGCGTTGGCGAAAAAACATGGCTTGCTGTTTATCGCTGACGAAATCGCAACGGGGCTCTTCCGGACAGGGCGATTGTTGGCCTGCGATTGGGCGGAAGCTGTACCCGACATAGTTTGCCTGGGAAAATCGTTGACTGGCGGGACGTTGCCTTTTGCTGTGACGATCGCAACGACTGAAGTCTTCGGAAAGTTTTTCAGCGATGTGCACGAACACGCGTTGATGCATGGCCCGACGTACATGGGGAACCCGCTTTGCTGTGCTGCGGCAAACGCTTCTCTCGATTTGTTCGAGACGGAACCTCGAGTCGAACAGGTTTCGGTGATCGAACGACTGGGGCGGGAACTGCTAGAGCCGCTTTCGGAGTTGCCTCAAGTCGTGGACGTTCGGTGCCTGGGTGGATTTCTGGCAGTCGAGACCAAACAGGCATTTGACCGGCGAGCCCTGACGCCATTAATCCTGGAACATTCAGTATGGATGCGACCGATTGGCAACGTGATTTACGCTGTGCCGCCATTTACCATCACTTCGTCGGAGCTAAAACAGGTAACCGTTGCGATCGCAGCCGCCGTTCGTCAAAACGGCGAATAACCGGAACCTGCAGAAACAATTTCGCGCATGTCCTTGTTGATTTCGGCAGCGAAGTTAAATTTGCATCGTACCGCATCAGTCGAACCAGAATCAGGCAATTGTCTCCATGAATCCCGATGAAGAATTTTCGGAGTTTGGCGAACAGCTACGGCGGCCTTTGGACGTGAAGCTGAACGAGTTCCAGCGCAATGGCCGGTTGAAGCATTTGATTCTCGCTTCGCAACTCGATCCGGACTTGCTGGAACGGCTGCGGCGAATGGCCGACATGATCCGGCATCTTTCACGGACGAAACAGGGAAACCTGCGGCTGAAGAATTTGCTCGCACACCGGCGCGCGATGCTGTACTTCACCCAGCCTTCGACGCGGACGTTTTTGTCGTTCATGGCTGCGTGTCAGATTCTGGGGATCACCTGCAACGAAGTGCGCGACCCTGCGACCAGCAGCGAATCCAAACGCGAAAGCAAGATGGATTCGATCCGGATGTTCAGCAGTTACTTTGACGTGATCATCATGCGGACAGTGATTCCGTGTTTCTCGGAATGCTGTGCGTATCAGATGAACCGGCTCGAGACGGCGTCGATGCGTTCCGTGCCGATCATTAACGCCGGTTCGGGAGCCGACGAACATCCGACGCAGGCCCTGTTGGACATGTACACGATCCTGCGGACGTTTTCGGCAGATTATACGCAAGAGTCAAAGCAGAACCGCTTTCTTGCTGAACAGTCGGGCAATTCGGTTGTCGCCGGGCCGGGGCACAAGACGTATGTGTTTTGCGGCGACCTTGGACGGGGACGAACGGTTCGCTCGCTGGCACTTGTGTTGAGCCAGTACGAAGGGGTTCGCATGTTTTTTGTTTCGCCGGACAACGACGTTTTGCGGATGGACCGGGTCTTGTTGCTGCGTTTACGGCAGGCGGGTGTCGAATGCGAAGAGTTTCATTCGCTGGATGCAAAGATCGACGGGCGACCGATCCTTGCCGAGGCGGATTGCCTGTACATGACCCGCATTCAACGGGAGCATAACAGCCAGAAGGAAGAGCAAAACCAGTTGGCGATGAATCTGTCCGAATTTCGACTCACAGCGGAACGAACCAGCCGGATGCGATCATGGGCTCCGATCATGCATCCATTCCCCCGTGACAGTGTGACTGGCGAGATTCCGGTCACGATCGATTTGGACCCGCGAGCGATGTATTTCCGCCAGGCCCGAAATGGCATGTGGGCCCGTGCAGCATTGTTGGTCCACCTGTTTGACGCCTCGGAAGAGCTCATGGAGCTGTATAGTGGGCGGCCGGTTCGATAGCTGCTGAACCCTGCGAGACTGTGTCAGGCGGTCGCACATTCCCAAATGGGAGCGAAAACCGGTTACGTTTTCGGATTGACCGGTAAAACCGTGATGGACGGAATGTCCAGGGCTGAAACAATTCCCCGTTTCGCGGGTAGCGTTTTGTAGCCTGAAACTCCGGCAACTAAACTGGAATCTTGCGATCCAGACAGAATCCAGCCTTCCGAAACAGCCTGAAATAGATGCTCAAATTCCTGATAAAGTCCACGATCGTTATTGGCGTTTTGGTCGGAATAGGATTCCTCGTTTGGCCGCCGATTGCCAAGTCCATTGCCGAGCGAAACAAACCCCGCTGGCGGGTCGCCAAAGTGGATCGGGGCGAAGTAATGCAGGTTGTCAACGCGACGGGTGCAGTCAAGCCGGTGAAGTCCGTCCAAGTTGGTTCTTTTGTTTCAGGACCGATTCTGAATTTGTACGTCGAGTTTAACCAGGAAGTCAAAGCCAACGAGGTTCTGGCCAGGATTGACCCGCGACTGTTCGCTGCGATCGTTGCCCGGGACGAGGCCCTGCGAGACACGCGCAAAGCCGACGTGCTTCGGTCCCAGGCGGTGTTGCAACAAGCCATTAACGACGAACAGCGCGCCAATCGGCTGAAGGAGCGAAATACCGACTTCATTTCCCAGGCCGAAATGGACCAGGTAAAGTTCAATCGAATGTCGCTCGAAGCACAACTGACAATCGCGAATGCCAACGTCCAACAGGCCGAAGCCTCCTTGCTCCAGTCTCAGGCAAATCTTGATTACACGGAAATCAAATCGCCCGAAGACGGGATGATTATCGACCGAAAGGTTCAACCTGGGCAAACGCTTGCAGCATCCTTCCAGACTCCCGAGTTATTCGTGGTGGGGGTTGGAATGCGTGAAAAAATGCACATCTTTGCCGACGTCGATGAATCGGAAATTGGTCTGATCCGCCAGGCTGAACTTGAACAACAGCCAGTTTCTTTTTTCGTAAGCGCCTATCCCAACATTTTGTTCAATGGCACGATCGAAGAAATACGTTTCAGTTCAGTGACAAACCAAAATGTCGTGACCTATCCGGTTGTCGTTGGTGCCCGCAATCCCGATCTGAAGTTGTTGCCCGGAATGACGGCGAATCTTTCCTTTCAAATCAGGCAGGAAAAAGATGTTGTCCGGATTCCCAAAGCTGCTCTCCGTTTTTATCCGCCCAAGCCTGAACTGGTTCATCCTGATGACCGCAAGATTCTGGATGGTGCCAGCGAAAATGTTGTCATACTGGAGGGAGATGATACCAGTTCAGCATCGAAACCGGCCGCAAATGAGCGCGTGGAGGCCAATCTCAAAGCGCAGAAGCGTCATGTTTGGAAAGTCGATGGCGAATTTCTTCGGGCGGTGGAAGTAACGATCGGTATCAGCGACAATAGCCATACGGTACTGGTTTCAGGCGATTTGCCGGTGGACACCGAGTTAATCACAGGTCAAAAGGCTGCGGGCGAAAAGTAGTCCGCAGCGGTTTTCAATGAATAGCCCGTCCTGGCGGATCGCCGTTGGCGACTGTTGGCAGGTTCACAAATACACGAATCGATCGCAGGCAGCCAGTGTTTGCCGTTCGCCATCAAAAAAACAGTTTTACATAACGGATTGCCAATGACACCATTGAAGACTCTGAACATTGCCGTTCGCGCCCTGGCGAAAAACAAGATGAGGGCCGGACTAACCGTGCTTGGAGTTGTAATTGGAATCGCGGCGGTGACGACGATGGTCTCGATCGGCCAGAGTGCCAGCGTTCTGGTCCAGGGGGAGCTGGAAGGATTTGGCACCAACGTGATCGTGATTCAACCATCCAGCATGGAACGGCGCGGCGTGCGGAGCGGCAAAATCAATACACTTACGGCTGGTGACGCCAGAGCAATCGAAAAGGAATGCAACAGCATTCTTGCATCCTCTCCGCTCGTGGGAACGGGAGGGCAGGTCGTCTATGGAAACCTCAATTTTGCACCCAATGAGATGTTTGGTGTTGGGGAAAATTATCTTCAGGTGCGAAACTGGCCAATACGGTATGGGTCGTTTTTTGAAAAATCACAGATCGACAAGGCTGAGAAAGTCTGCGTGGTTGGCAAAACGGTTGTTGTGAAACTCTTTCAAACCGCAAACCCGCTGGGCGAGCGAATCCGGATCGGCAACAAGCCATTCACAATCATCGGGGTGTTGGAAGCCAAGGGTGCCAACATGGTTGGTGAGGATCAGGACAGCGTCGTTCTGATGCCCTACTCGACGGTTCGCAAAACCTTGCAGGGCTCAACCTTTGACGATGTTCACGCCATCCTTGCCTCCGCCAAGTCGACTGAACGAATGTCCGAAGCGGCGGACGAAATCAAACAGCTGTTGCTGGATCGACACGATATCAATTCAGGCCAAGCGGCGGACTTCGAAGTCAAAAGCACAACCGAGATAGCGAATATGCTGGGGATGATCACTGGCACAATGACGCTCATGCTGGCCTCGATTGCGGGAATTTCGCTGATCGTCGGTGGTGTAGGGATCATGAACATCATGCTTGTTTCCGTAACCGAACGAACCCGGGAAATTGGGATCCGAATGGCCGTCGGAGCCCGCTCGCGCGACATTCTGATGCAGTTTCTGGTCGAATCGGTATTGTTGTCATGTATTGGCGGTATGATCGGATTTGCCCTGGGTATCGGCGCCTCGTATGGAGTCACTGCGTTAATCAATTCGCTCTCCAGCGGAAGGGAGTGGCCGGTTGTGGTTTCCATTCCGGCAGCGATCATGGCCTTTGTCTTTGCTGCCGCAGTCGGAGTGTTTTTTGGATTCTATCCGGCGCGACGGGCCAGCAAACTTGATCCGATCGAGGCGCTTCGATACGAGTAGCGTGGTGTCCAGATCAAGGACAGACGCAGGAAAGACGGCCTTGTCATTCGAAAAGAATTGTAATCATGGCGGGGAACCGCCGTGCTACTTTTTACCGAATCAATTCTTTCAATCGCGCGAATGGACGCCTGGCTTCTGACTCGACCCGTGGGCGATCCGGGCGAAGCATATTTATTGCCTGGGAATTGTCGGGCTGAATTTCAGGTGGCGTAACCGGTTGTTGCGCGGGCTCACCGTCATTCCTGCGAAGGATTGTCCCCAGATCCTTCAAATCAAAAGACTCGTCCGCCGGTTTGCCGGAATCCGGATATTTCGTACCGTCGATGCCGACGGGGCGAATTGCGGACGGATAAATGGCTTGTGGTCCGATCCTGCCCATCGGGCCCAGTGAACTGTAACGTTCTTCGAAAAACACAATCCCGTGGGATTCCAGAATCGTTCCCGTCTGTCGTTCGATGTTCGCAAGTTCCGAGTTGTATTGTGTTACCGAGCGGGCTTCCTGGGCCACCGCGTTACCCCAGTCGGTGATCGCCTGCAGCACGTTCAGGAAGCCTTGCCGGTCCGCCTGAAACTCGCCCAACTGGTTTTCGTAGTTCAGCAGCGATGCCTTTCTGGCTTCGGAAAACGCGTTGATTTGGGCAAAGAACTGCGAGATGTTTCGATAATTTACGGTCAACTGGTGAATCATTTGGTGGATTCCCTGTTCCAGATTGACCTGGTCCCGGGAAAGAACGAGTTCTTGTCTTCGCAGGGACGCCCGTGATTGTCGCAAGCCGATTGGCACTGAAAAATTGACGCCTACGTTGAAGCCGGAGAATTGCCCGCTACCGGAACGCAACGTGGTTCCGTTTGGCATTTCACCCTGCAATCCGTCCCAGCGATAATTTGCCAAACCGTCAAACTGCGGGCGGGCGAGGTTGTTCGCCTGGAAGATCAATTGCTGGTCGGCCTCCAGGATCAACTTCAACTCAACGATGTCGGGCCGTTGGCGTTCGGCGGTGGCCATTAAAAAGGCCCAGTCGAAATCGACCAGCTCGCGGACGGGAGCCGAAACCGGGACCAACTCAACGGTATTTGACGGCGGCAAGCCCAACAGATTTCGCATGGCAGTCTCGCTCAGAATCTGGTTGGAGCGTGCGGTGATCAGGCTAGCCCTGAAGTTTGCCAACGCAGCACCGGTTTGCGCGACGTCAGTGGCCCTTCCCTGCCCAATTTCCATTCGCGTTGTGGCCCGATTGTAAGCAAACTCGGCCTGCTCAACTTGCTGTTCGCGTGCCCACACCTCGACGCGCGATGAAACCAGTGACCAGTATCCGTTGATGACTCCGCGAGTCAGTTCCTGCACAGAATCCTTGTACTGAAAGTAGGATCGCTCGGTGTCGATTCTGGCAACTACCACGGGAGCGAGGTTTGCAGCGCGGCCATATCCTCGCAGCATTGGCTGACGCAATGTCATCTCGACGCCGGAGTTGAACTGCGGATCGAGCGGAAAAATCCCTGGTGAAAAATAGGAACCAATGGGAATTACGTTCAATCCGAGGTTTGCACCGTTGTACATTTTTTTTGCCAGACCGACCGAAGTGTTCACCGAATCGGTACTGGAACCGGTGATGATCGACTGGCCTGGATTCGCCGGATCGAAGGTCGCTCCGGGCCGATCGGATTTGTTCAAAGTCGAAGTGACATTGATGGTCGGGTCAAAGATCGCGTTTTGGACATCAATTCCGGTATTGGAAATGGCGACATCGTAAATGGTTCTCCCGCTGGTGGAAGCGGTGATTCCGCCCAGAAAGCGGACGACATTGGCGTTCTCGAGGGCAATTCGAATCGCTTCGTCCAGCGTCAGGGTTTGCTGCGTCCGCTCAGCACCGAATTCGGTGACCGTATAGGGCGTTTGGATTTCCGGAACAAGTGCCGGCAGGACGGCATCGACGTCTCGCAAAATCAAGGCCCGTTGTTCCGGCAGGGTATACGGTAACGATTGTTGCGCGCCGGCAAACTGTGCGGCCAAGATCGCGGAAACGACACCGAGTACCAGATGTCGCCAGGATTGGGTATTTCTGTCCATACCGGAGTTTTCGGTAGGAACAATGGGACCACTTGTCCGGATTTTGGCGACAGTGCGGGATCAGTCCAGCTCTTCGACTTCCTGCAACGAATGTAGCGATTTTAAGGCCAGGTCAAAGTCAGTCGTATCGGCAACGACACTTCCGTCCCGCAATACGATTGTGCGGTTTGCGTTGCGGGCAACGTCCTGGTCGTGAGTGACAAGGATAACGGTCAGGCTCTTTTCCCGATTCAGCTTTTTGAAAAGTTCAATGATTTCACGGCTGGTGCGGGTATCCAGGTTTCCTGTTGGCTCGTCACCCATCAGGATTGCCGGATCATTGACCAGCGATCTCGCTATTGCGACCCTTTGTTGTTGGCCACCGGAAAGTTGAGAAGGCTGGTGGTCCAGCCGGTCCCCCAATCCGACCAACTCAAGCATTTCCTTTGCCCGTTTACGACGATTGACTTTCGTTCCATGGCGGGCGTAAAGCAGTGGCAGTTCCACATTTTCCTGAGCAGAAGTTCGAGCCAGCAAATTGAAGTTCTGAAATACGAAACCCAGCTTCCGGTTTCGGATATTCGCCCTCGCGTCGCGCGTCATCGAGACGACTTCTTCACCGTCCAGCAAATAACTGCCTTCCGTCGGCCGGTCCAGGCAACCCAGCGTATTCATCAAAGTCGATTTGCCAGATCCCGATGGTCCTATCAGTGCAACGAACTCACCGCGTTCGATATTCAGTGTAGTACTTCTAAGAGCATGCACCTGGACTTCACCCAGGTCATAGGTTTTCGAAACGTCCCGTAATTCAATTAGCGGCAATTCCTGGCTCCGAATGAAACGTTATTTTTGGTCGTTTGATTTTGAAAAGGTTGAGTTTGAGAGGACGAATTCAGCCAAACAGCGTCGATTCTTCTTCAAGGCATTCTGGCAATTCGTTGCGAGGTGAATTTACGAGCTGGCTGACTCTGCGGCTGGTCATGTGCTCAGCGGGAAACGACACGAGCAATTCAGAAGCATGTTCAACCGAAGTATCGCCCAACCATTCTTTCCATCGATCAACCGGCAGAATCAAGGGCATCCGGTCGTGAACCGTCGCGACCAGTTCATTGGGAGCGGTCGTCAGGACGCTGACGGTTCCATCGACGGGCAACGCGGCCAACTCCGCTTCGCTGGCAAGTTTTTTTGGCGGCGGCTCCCAAATGCCACCCAACGCAAACGGCTGGTCATTGGCCATCGAAAACCACACCGGAAGGCGGGCTTTCCCTTCCTTGATCCATTCATAAAATCCGTCCGCCAGAACCAGGCACCGGCGACTCGCAAATGCAGACCGATAGGCCGGCTTTGTCGCCACCGTCTCGCTGCGCGCATTGATCATCGTATAGCCCGCCCTAAGGTCTTTCGTCCATTTCGGCAACAATCCCCAACGGCGCATGGCCGCGGTGAAGGTTCCGTCCCCATCTGCCGTCAGCGAACAAACCACTTGCGAAGGCGAAATATTGTATCGCGGCCGCATCTCTGGAAGATCAACACGAATATTGCACGACCCCAGCCATTCGGCCAGTGCCGCCATCGAATGTCGCAATGTAAATCGTCCACACATCAGCTTTTTGAAGTGATCCAAGTCAACCGGATCGCCAAGACGAATCGAAAAGGCCAAGTCTCATTCTACCACAACGATTTGTCACAGTATCCTCACCATGGCACAGCAAACAGGATAGTATTTTTATCCAATCACTACTGCAATGTTACCGCTTGATTTTAGGGTGGTGGATCTTGCCAAAGATCCTGCGCCACGGGGATCTTTAGCAAGATCCATTAC
>JAYVKA010000257.1:0-7391 GCA_043768885.1 Planctomycetota bacterium | reverse complement strand
AGTTTCAGAATTGCGTTGACAGGAAAATGGTCCGACGGAAAGCGGCCTTGTTGCTGCAAGTGGTCGATGTCCGCGTTCAGTGTAACGAACTCGCCGGTGTGAAGTATCCAGTCAATTCGTTCGCCGCTGGTGTCACCGTTCCACGAAGAAAACGATCCGTCCTGACCGGAAGGTTTCGGATGAATGTCGAGGTAGCTGTCCCGCATCTGCCGTTCGGTTTCGTCGGGCGTGCCAACCAGAGCCTGATACGGCTCGCTTTGAAAACCGCAATTGAAATCGCCAGTCAAAATGAACGGCACATCACGACCTTCGATTAATCGCCCCCGAATTAGGATTGCCGATTGCAACCGGGCTTCCGGTCCGCGGTGATCGAAATGGGTATTGGCAAAAACAATCTCGGCATCTTGGGAAAGCCGATCGCGCAAACGAACCCAACTGACCATTCGCGGCAACGACGAGTCCCAGCTCTTACTTCCTGGTTCGTCAGGCTGCTCGCTCAGCCAGAAATGCCCCGACTCAAGGAGTTCAAACCGTTCGGTCCGAAAGAAAATGCCACAGTACTCGCCCGATGTGGGGTTCTGCTCACGGCTTCTGCCAAAGAATTCATGGGCAGACAGTCTGGTTCTCAGAAACCCGCATTGAAAATCGAGTGCCTCCTGGACTCCGAGCAAGTCCGGCGAAAACAGCTCGATCGTTTCCGCAACGAGCTCTTGGCGTTTGTCCCAGTGATTGTCACCATCGTTGGCTGTTCCGAACCGAATGTTAAAGCTCATCACTTTCAGTTCCCGGCCAAGGCCAGATATTGACTTGGTTTCCAGAGCACGAACGGCACCAATGCTCCCGCAGCCGATGATCAATATTGCCAGGCATGCCTGTCGTGGCCGGCATCTCAAATTGCTCACCATCCTTTTCAATTCCTTCCGTCAAAATTAACAACACCGACTCGCGACAATACAAAAAAACATGCACCGTCCGGAAATTTCATTACAGATCAGGCGGTTGGCCTTCGGCAATATTTCCCGTTTGAAACCGTGCAAGATACGGCGGCAATTCGGAAGCACTGGAAGTGAACTCTTCCCCACGCGCCCGGATCGTCCAATGTTTCCACGTTCCAACCGACCAGATTTCGATCGTCGCGCCAGCATCGCCCCAGCCAAACAATCCCGGGGCAACCATTTCCTGAATTGTCATCCCGGCTGCCAGTTCCGGAGGGCCGAGTTTCAGGTTTAGCCTGGCAATTCGTTGTTGGTCGTTGTTTAGAATTGAGTCCAGTTTCGACCAGAGCCTGTTTTCCAGCTGCGAAATTTCTCCAGGTATCGGCCTGATTATCGTAATCAACTTTCCAGTTTCCGATGTGGCTGAATCGCTGTTCTGCTTTTCCAAGCTCAGGTATTCGCTGTAAACATCCGAAACAGCTTTGGTGACGGCATCGGCCTGAGTGTCGTTCAAGTCCAAAACGTTGCGGGTAAACCACTCGGAGACTCGAGCCGAGTCAGACCCCAGAATGAGGTTGGGTTCCAGTTCCCAGGGCTTCGGTCGTTCAATCGCCGAGCTCTGTTCAGATCGGGGTACTTCAGGTTTTCGATTGGCCTCTTTGTACATTGGCAACAGCCAGACATAGCCAAACAGTGATCCAAACGTCAATAATATCAGGAATGCCGCAACAAATATCGGCAGACCTGCGGATATGGCCTGACGTGATGCTGTAGGATCGGCGGGCAATACTCTCAAGCCCGCCGCTTCGATCGCCCCAGTCCATTTACATGGCTCGGCAGGACAGAAATACCAGCATTTCTCCTGGACATCGATTCGGAAATAGTCACACGTGGAGGCACCAACCACAGAACCACGCGGTGGCAATCCCGGCCACAACCAAACCTGTTGAAACGCTTCCCATCTGGTCAGAGCCTGTACGCGGTCAATCTTCTGCCAGCCCAGAAAACTGCCAGAGCCCAGGTAGCGATGAATCGTCAATCCATTCTGGTTGACCGACGTGCCTCGCACCGAGCCCAGCAAAAACGCAATGAATATCGTGAAACACACACCGGTCCCAATCAGTATTCCCGAAACCAATGCCTTCGGAATCGAAAATGTAAACAGCGAGGTTACCGCGAATACCAGGAATGAAGGACATAGCCAGTAGGCAAAAAAACCAAAAACCACCATTGCCGAACCAAACAAAATGTCGGTTGAATCCCTGGGCGAAATTTGAAAACCGAATTCTGTCACGCGCTCGCCAGCCTGACCGATGGTATCATTGGCTACGCTGGAATTCGGCCCCAGCGAAATGCATTCGACATCAGTCTTCACATCTTTTGCCCGCTGGTAGCGCCTTTCCGGGTCCCGGGCCAGGGACCGCAAAACAACCTCATCCAGTCGCACATCCATTTGAACTTTCTCGGACGGAGGAGCAAAGCGACCCATGGGAAGTTCACCGGTAAGCATTTCGTAAAACACAACGCCGAGGGAATAGATATCGGCGCGGTGATCAACCGACTTTGCACCCTCCATCTGTTCGGGTGCCATATATCGAAGCGTTCCCATTACCTGTTGCGAACCGGTCAACATCTTGTCCGAAGAAGCGATGCCGAGGAGTTTGGCCAAACCAAAATCTGCAATCTTGACCCGGCCCTTTCGATCGACCAGAATATTCTCCGGCTTGATATCGCGATGAACGATCCCCTCGTCATGCGCGAACTGGAGAGCTTCACAGATTTGCGGAACAACTGCCAGTACGTCGGCCGTCGAGAAATCGCCAGCTCGAATCGCCTGCCGCAAATTTATTCCGTCGATATATTCCATGACGATGAAGTACAGGCCGGTCGCGTCATCGGAAGCCGGGGTCACAGGCGACCGTACAGCCTGTCCAAAGTCGAAGACCGAGACAATGTTTTGATGGTTCAGCCTGGCCAGCGCGCGGGCTTCGCGGACAAACCGTTCGGCGAATGAGGGGTCCCGGTCGAATTCCGGTGGAAGTATTTTGACGGCGACGAGTCGATCCAGTCCCTTTTGCCGGGCTTTGTAGACCGCGCCCATTCCACCTTTCCCCAGCAATTCCAGGATTTCCAGATTTGGAAATCGACTGGCCATTTCTTCCAGCGAAGGCGGGGAAAATCCGGACGCGGCGGGACCGGACAACGTCTCGTCAATTCGCGAAGCGGACTCGTTTGATTCGTTCATCCCTGCCTTGACCAGACATGCCGGACACAATTGCTCCGGAGAACCGACGATTACCTTTGACCCGCAACGGAGACATTTTCCTGGATTATTCATGGATGCGACCCGCCAGAATTTTGTTGGACACCCATCAATACAATTTTGGCGCCGTTCGGTAACACAGAAATTTCTATTCTCGCAAAATACCCAGCAATCGGCCTATTTCTTCGTCGATTTCCGTTTCCGATTCGACGGTTCGGCCAACTTCAAGCCGAAACAGGTCGCGGTATCGTTTGCGCAACCGATAAGCCAGCTGTTTTACTGCGGCTTCCGTTATGCCCAATACGCGAGCAGTTCGTTGATATTCAGCGCTGGACAATTTCCCGGTGATCGTACCCTTTAACTCATCGAACTGTAGTTCATGCCCCGCCAGAGCATGCTCAGTCTTCAGCTTGTCCAGAACGTGCTCAAGCAGAGTCAGCACCCATTGCCGTTCGAAAAGTTTTTCCGGAGTCAAATCATGGGCTGCTTCGATGCGATAACGAAACTCGCCGGATTCATAGTCCAACGAAAGAAATTTCAACCTTCCTCCCCGGCGTTGCGTCGCCACCTTTTTGCGTTGATTGGCCAGAAAATTCTTGAGCGACGTCAGCAGAAAAGCGCGAAACCTGCCCCGCTCGGGATCCGCCCTGCCAATCGACCGTTTGTTGAGGAGAAACAAAAAAAATTCCTGAGTCGAATCTCGCGCATCCTCAATCTGCTGGCCGGTTCTTCGAACAAACGAGTACACCGGAAACCAGTACAACTCACAAAGCGCGCGAAACGCATCCCGTGATTGTGGCGAATCGGATAGACCGGCTGCGACGACCACACTCCAATGGGTCGTCGCGAAACTTTCTGCACGATTCGAAGGCTGATCGACAAATTCACTGTTGGGCGGCATACCCCGATTGTAGCGGGGACCAGAACACAGCGTAAATCACGCTTCAAGTTTTCTTTTTGCTTTCCGGATGCGTGAACGAAGGGGGAGCCACCACAGCCAAAGGCCGGTGAACCAGAGGCCGAGGAGAATGATCCCGTTCGGCAGAAAGACCCAGAGTTTGACCGGGTCAGAAAAAAATGTTCCGTCGTGAAGACTTTCGATCCAGTCGCTGCGGCGATAGGTGCTGGAAAGAACGTTGGCGGTTTGCAAATCGAGCTGAAGTTCCCAACGGTTCTTACACTGAACCTTGACAACCCCCTTGGCAGGCTGGGCGTCCAGTCGTTCGATGTCGGACCAGTCGCTGATTCCGGCTTCGGGCACGGCCATCGATGCAGACAGGATTTGATCGAACGAAATGGATGGCGAACCGGACGTGCCCTTTTGAGTTGGCGGCTGAACCCAGGGGACCTGTTTTTTTACCTGCAACATCAGGCCCGAGACGATCACTACCAACAGCGGCAGGAAAATAACGGCGGCGCCCCAGCGATGCAGTTTTCGGGTCCAGCGATTCATGAATCTTCCTGAAGTGTTTTCCGAAGCAACACCATCAACTGCATCCTGAGGACGATTCTGCCTCGCCCTTGAAACGCAGCCGAAAACAAAAACCCGTCATTTTTTCTTGCGCAGCGTATGCCGAACCGAACCTCGCCGTTACGACCGGAGACTTCGGTGTGATCCGAATCAGCAAATTTATCAGCCAGGCCAATCGCCGGAATCGAATTCTACCAGGGATTCGGCACTTTTTGATGTTAACCCGTGTCCCATGATTGAGTCTCGGACTCCCGGCAACTAATATCAGACTCAGTGGGACGGGAGATTCACAGCACAGACGGGACGGCGCCAGATGGTTGCCAGTCCACCACTCTATCGAGGCTATGCATGTCATTGATTTCTTTTCGAACATTGTTCGCGGCATTTTTGGGACTGGTCGGCTGTTTTGCCGGAACCGGTTGGGCACAAGAGGCGACATTGCCTCAGGACTGGGCAAACACTGTTCAATGGAGATCGATTGGCCCGGCCAACATGAGCGGCCGAATCACTTCTATCGCGGTGTTCCCCGGCGACTCGAGCACCTACTGGGTTGCCAGCGCGTCGGGCGGATTGCTCAAGACCGTGAATAACGGCAACGACTTTGAACATCAGTTCGACAAAGAGGCAACGGTCGCTGTCGGCGATGTGCAGGTTGCAAAATCGAACAAGGACATTGTGTGGGTCGGCACCGGGGAAAATAATCCGCGCAACAGCGTTTCGTGGGGCGATGGTGTTTACAAATCTGTCGATGGTGGCAAGACCTGGAAGAACATGGGTCTGAAAAAGACCTTTCAAATTGGTTCGATCGCGATTCATCCGGAGAATCCCGACATCGTTTACGTCGGGGCACTCGGTCGATTGTGGGGTCCGAATGAAGATCGCGGTCTCTACAAGACAGTCGATGGCGGCAAGAAATGGGAAAAGATTCATTTCGTCGATGACAAAACGGGCGTGATCGAAATCATCATGAACCCAAAGAATCCGGAAGAACTTGTTTTCGCGACATACGAAAGACTGCGGGACGGATTTGATGGAAACGATCCGGTGAAACGCTACGGTCCCGGATCGGGAATCTGGAAAACTTCGGACGGCGGCAAGACGGTCAAGAAACTGACGGCCGGATTGCCATCCTGCAACCTCGGACGAATCGGGCTCGACTACTTTGCCAAAGAGCCGGACTACGTGATCGCGATTATCGAGTCAGAAAAAATCGCATCGCAGCCTGAGAACGCCGCCTATCTCGGAGTGCGCGGCGAAGACGCCGATGTCGGTTCACGAATTACTGATGTTACGGAAGATTCGCCGGCTGCAAAAGGTGAACTCAAGGTGAACGACATCGTTTTGAAAGTCGATGGCGATCCGGTCAAGGATTACAACAATCTCCTGGTTTCCATTCGCAAACACGTTGCGGGTGACAAGATCAAAATGGAAGTCGTTCGGGAAAAGGAATTCATGGAACTGACTTTTGAATTGTCGGAGTATCCGGAAGGAAACCGCGGCGGCAACCCGTTTACCGGTACGTTGGGCGGACAAGCGGAAAACCTGCAAGAACAGCAGGGCCCTGATGGCAAAGAGTACGGCGGAATTTACCTGTCGAAAGACGGCGGCGAGAGCTGGAGCCGGATCAATACCCTGAATCCGCGGCCCATGTACTACAGCCATATCAAATTCGATCCAAATGACCGCAACAACATTTATGTTTGCGGAACAAGCCTGTACAAATCCAAAGACGGCGGAAAAACATTTACTGGTGACGGCGGATCGGACGGTATTCACGTCGATCACCACGCCTTGTGGGTTGACCCGAATGATGGTCGGCACATGTTGCTCGGGAACGATGGCGGACTGCACGCCACCTGGGACCGGATGGAACATTGGGATCACCTCAATCACTTTGCAATCGGACAGTTCTATCACGCTGGCGTCGATGCGACCGAAGACTGGAAGGTCTATGGCGGTTTGCAAGACAACGGAAGTTGGGGCGGACCGAATCGCAGTGCACGAGACAGCGGACCTGTCAACACGGATTGGGTGAATGTCGGTGGCGGCGATGGTTTCCTCGTTTTGGTCGATCCGAATGACAAGGACCAGATTTATTCCGAAAGCCAAAACGGCGGGATGTCACGTATCAACTTGCGAACGGGCGAACGCGGTTTCATGCGACCCCGGCCTCCACGCGGAACTCGTTACCGTTTTGACTGGAAGACTCCTTTCCTCCTGTCAGCACACAACTCACAGATATTTTACACGGCCGGAAATCATGTTTTTCAGTCGCTCTCCAAGGGTGACAACCTGAAAGCCATTTCGCCGGAAATCACCAATACCAGTGATGGAGCCGGTAGTGCTTTGACCGAATCACCAGTCGAAGCGGGCGTTTTGTACGTCGGCACAACGGATGGTGCGATCTGGGTCACGAAGAATGGTGGTCAGAGCTGGGATCCGATTTACTCCAAGCCTCAAGCCAAGAAGGAAGGTGGGGCCCAGGAATCGGAATCCGAATCGGGCGGCGGTGAAGGTGGCGAAGCTGCTGGTGGAGGCGAGCGTGCAGAGGGTTCAGGCCGACGAGCTGGCGGAGGCCGTCCGGGTGGACGTCGCCCGGCAGGTGCCGAGGCTGCTGCGGCGGCTGAAGGTGGCGGTGAATCAAGCGAGGAAGCCAAAGGCGAAATGAAGGAAGAAAAAGCCGAAGAAAAAGCCGAAGAGAAAGCCGAGGAGAAAAAAGAAG
>JAYVKA010000256.1:0-10285 GCA_043768885.1 Planctomycetota bacterium | reverse complement strand
TTCACGGAGAGGCTGTGAATTTATCGTAACCCGAAGCGTTAGCGAGGTTCATTGCTCCCCCTCGCTAACGCTTCGGGTTATGATTTCGGCGCAAATTCTGCCGACTCAAATAAATTCACAACCTCGGAGTGAACGGCCACGTGGCGTTTCACTCCCGTGAAACAGCGCACCCGTGCCATTACTCTTCGCCACGCTAATGCAAAGACAATGGTCTTTTGGGCGAGAGCAAAAATTTCGGTTAATGTTTAACCGTATGCATCGCAAAAAGAACATTGTTTTCCGAGCCGAAAACCTCGAGGGACAATGACCCATGAAGCGAATCCAGTTTAGTAAACGTCGAACCTTTGCAGGAATCCAATGACCGTGCATGTACAACCAGAAGAAGTGGAAAAATTGGTACCCTCGTAGAATACCCGATTACCATTTTGCGAATGGTGTTGCCAACATTTTGGTGGTCGAGCCGGAAAGGAATGGATGACAATTTCGACAGTCCAAGTCCTGTGTTTTTGGATTCTGTCGTTCTTGGTTTGGACCATCCTCTTGGTTGGTTTTTGTTTCCAATCCTGAAAATTGCCGGCCCCTAATTGAAAGCGGTTGCGGCGATACGTGAAGGTTGGAAATTGGTGAGAGCCGAAATGCAAAAGGCGCCCTTTGTTTTTTCCCCGTGACCAAAGGTGTCACTGCGATTGGGTCTGATGTAACGTATGGCGTGGAAAGAGGCTGCGTGGACCCGGGAACCAGGGAGATAATGCCGATGAGCGGCGGGATCAATCGCGTTTTTATGGACTGGCGGACGCCCGCACTGCCGGGGGCGGTCGGGTGGGTGCTGGAGAATTTGGAAAAGTGGGGACGGGTACGGCTGACTCCCTGGACCATCGTGCTGCCAACGGCACGGTCGCGCCGACGGTTCTTGCAATTGCTGGCCGCGGAGTGTGTCGCAAAGAAGGTTCGGCTGGAACCGGGCCGCGTGATTACCGTCGGGCAACTGCCGGAATTGCTGTACCAGGCCGGGCAGCCGATTGCGTCAGAACTGGAATGCCGGTTGGCGTGGATGGCGGCACTGGACGGGATGGCGGCGCTTAACGGGTTGCCGGAAAGACAGTTGCGGGATTTGTTGCCGGAAAGTCTCACCGGGGACGCGGCGGCGCGGGAGAACCTGGCGGAGACGCTGCAAGGGTTGCATGTGCAGCTGGGGACCGAGGGGCGCAGCTTTCACAGCATCGCGGAAGAGGTAAAAAAGCTGGCGGGCTTTTCGGACGCCGGTCGATGGAACGCGCTGGCCACGATCCAGCAGCTGTATTATGACCTGCTGAAACAAAACGGATTGTGGGATCGTCAGGCGGCCAGGAATGTTGCGGCGCGGCGCGGCGAGTGCCGGTCGGAGAAACAGATTCTGTTGGTCGGAATTGCCGACATGAATCCGCTGATCAAAACGATGCTGGGCCAGAAACAGGTGCGGCCGTTAGTCACCGCGTTGGTCTTTGCGGGGCCGAAATATCAGTCGGGTTTCGACGAGTTTGGGTCGCTGGTGACCGGTTGGTGGACGGCCGCGCGGTTGCCGCTGGACGATCGGGCGATTCGGGTGGTCGATCGGCCGCTGGATCAGGCCAAAGCTGTGGAGTTCTTACTGGGGCAATTGCCGGCGGGATTGGCGACGGACGAAATTACGGTTTGCACTCCGGACGAAGACGTGGCGGTGCACACGCAGCGGTTGCTCGGAGCCCTGGGAATCGCAACGCGGCGGCTGGCGGGAACGCGGCTGTCGATGTCGGCGGTCGCGCGGATGGTCGAGGCGATTATCGAGTGGATTCGGCGGAAGGATTTTGATTCTTTGGCAACGCTTCTGCGGCATCCGGATTTCTTTGCCGCAGTCTCGGGGAAAATTGGGGCGGAAGATTGGCTTGCGGCGCTGGATGAGTTTCAGAATCAGTATCTGCCAGGCCCGATCAGTCTGAAGAAATTTTCGCGGGCTCCACGGGGAACGGCGTCGGCCTTGTTCGCGGCAACGGCGAAAATCTTTCGCGCGACGGGGCAATTGCTGGGACCGCTGCTTGAACTTGCGGAAGCGAAGGAGGCATCGTTGAAAAAGAAAGCAACCTGGCCGACGGCGCAGAAACTGGCAGATGCGTGGGCGCGTGCGATCGAAAATGTTTATGGCGACTGTTCGTTTGCAGGCGATACGCCGGACGGCCGGAAGGCGATCGAGTCACTGGAGTTGGTGGGGGATGGGCTGGAACAGGTCGCGACGCTGGGAGAGCAGTGGCATGTGATGCTGGATTTGGAAACGGTTGGCGATTTGATTTTGCAATGGCTGGAGTCGCAGGCGGTTTCCGAAAACGACGATCCGGCGGCGATCGAGTTGGCGGGCTGGCTGGATTTGGCACTGGACGACGCGCGGGCCATGATTGTGACGGGTTTCAACGAGCACAACATTCCCGGTTCGCAGTCGCCCCATCCGCTGTTGCCGAACAGCCTGTGTCAGCAATTGGGTTTGCTCGATTCGAACCGGCGGCATGCACGCGATGCGTGGGTCCTCGCGATGGTGGTATCGCAGCGGGAACATGTGTGGTTGGTCGCGGGGCGGCGCGATGCGCAGAATTCTCCGCGGCTGCCGAGTCGGCTGTTGTTCGCGGCGGATGACGAGACGGTGCGGCGACGAGCCCGGGCTTTCTTCGGTTTTCATGGGAGCACTGTGCCGCGGCGGTGGATGTCGGCTGCGACTCCGCCGGCGGGGAGCCAACAGCTGGAAATCCCGCGGCCGAAACCGATTCCGCCGATCAAGCGGATCAGCGTGACACGGCTGCGCGACTACTTGAAGTGCCCATATCGCTTCTATTTGTCGGCGGTGATGGAATTGCAGGAAGCGGACGACAAAATCCGGGAGCTGGACGGCGGGGCGTTCGGAAGTTTGGCTCACGATGTGTTGGAGGATTTTGGAAACAGCGATGTTGCCAACAGCAGTGATCGGGAAACGATCGAGTCGTTCCTGGTGGATACGCTGACGCAGCGGTATCGAGTGGCCTATCCGCTGGGGGCGTTGCCTGCGGCGGCGATGCAGATGGTGAATCTGGAGAAAAGGCTGAAGGAGTTCGCGGCCCAGCAGGCGGTTCGTCGGCAGGAGGGCTGGCAGATCGTGCGGGTCGAGCCCAAGGTCGAGTTCGAAATGCTGGTTGATGGCGAGCCGTTTACGATTGTCGGAAAGATCGACCGGGTGGATCGACACGACAACGGGCAGCTGGCTGTGTGGGATTACAAGACAAGCGATTCGGCGAAACGGGCGATGGCGGCTCATCAGGACAAAAACGGCGAGTGGACCGATTTTCAATTGCCGCTGTATCGGCATTTGCTGACGCGGGTATTGGACGATGCACAGACGCAATTGAATACGATCGGGTTGGGTTATGTTCTGTTGCCACGCGATGTAGGCAAAGTCGAATTTGATTTGGCCGAGTGGACGCCGGAACAACTGCTGGCGGCGGACGAGGAGGCTCGCGACGTGCTGAGAAAGATTCGAGCCCAGGAATTTTGGCCGATGGCGGATACTGTTCCGGATTTTTCCGAGGCACTGTCAGCGATTTGCCAGGACGGTGCGTTCGAGCGATGGTGTGAAACGGACGGCGAGTATGTTGCACGGAAGGGAGGTAACACGTGAGTGCTGTTGCTACAACGAAAAAAACAAAAACGGGATTGCCGCCCAGCCAGATCCAGCAGGCTTCGGCGGGAACCGGCAAGACCTTTGCGCTGTCGAGCCGTTATTTGCAGTTAATCCTGGCTGGTGTCGATCCGGCAACGATCCTCGCGACGACGTTTACGCGGGCGGCGGCGGGGGAGATTCTGGACCGGATCGTCGGTCGTCTGGCGTTGGCGGCCGGGGACGAAAAAAGATGCGAGGAACTTGCCGGGCAATTGGGTGTGCCGCTGACTAGGGAGCAGGCGGTCATGCATCTGGCTTCGTTGATGCGGCAAATTCATCTGTTGCAGGTCGGCACGATCGACAGCTTTTTCTATCGGCTCGCGCGGGCCGCCAGTTTCGAACTTGGGCTGCCTGCTGGATGGGAGTTGACCGACGGCGACCAATTGGCGACAGCTCGCGACCGTGCGGTCCAACAGGTGTTGGCTCACGGGTTGGCAGGCTCGCTTTTGAATTTGATTTCGCATACAGAGGCCGACCGAAAGATTTCTTCGGCGATGGACCGGGTAATCGACGATCATTACGACCTGTTCCAGCAGGCTCCGGTTTCGGCGTGGGAACTGGATGAGATGGGAACGGTGAAGCCGCCGGGGGAGGCCGAAATTGCGGCGCTGGCTGAGCGAATGGCTGCCCTGGAAGTGGGCGATGGCCGCCTGAAAAAGACAGTCGACACCGATCAGGCGTTGTTGGCCGAGGGCAACCTGTTGAAGTTGGCTGAACAAACTCTCGTTTGCAAAGCGGCTGGGTGCGATTTTGAATATTACAAAAAACCGCTGCCCCCGGAGGTGATCGAAGTTTATCGCGATGCAGTTGGGTTGTGTCGTGCTGCGGTTCTGGCGTTTAACGTCCAGCGGAACCGTTCGATGTTTCAGCTTCTGGAACTATACGCCAACAACTTTCGTGAATTCCAGCGTCAGCAGGGGATGTTGGGATTCGCCGACGTCACGCGATTGCTGGAAAACATGGTGGGCGACGGCGGGGCGAAGTTGACTGGGCGGCTGGATGGCGAGATCGATCATCTGTTGCTGGACGAGTTTCAGGATACGTCTTCGCAACAGTGGACCGTCATCGCTCCGTTCAGTCGCGGAGTCGTGCAACCTGCGAAAACCGGTTCGTTTTTCTGCGTCGGGGATGTCAAGCAGTCGATTTACGGGTGGCGTGGCGGCGTTTCAGAAATGTTTGATGTGGTTCGGCAAGATCTTGGATCGGCAGTCGGTGAGGCAGAGCCGCTGGTCGCCAGTCGCCGTTCCGCTCCGGCCGTGATCGAACTGGTCAACCAGGTCTTTGCAAATTTGAATTTGGTCGCCACTCGCGATGAGATTGAACGGGCCTCGATTGATGAATGGTGCGAGGGGTTCGAACGGCACACGACAGTTCACGGGTTGATGACGGGATCGGCGCGAATCGTCCAGGCTTCGGCTGCGGAACCGGGCAGCAAGATCAGTGCGACAGAAAATGCGGAGGCTGTTGATGCGGCCACGATTGAGGCCATTCAACGAATCACCGAAGCGACAGATTTGACTGTCGGGGTGCTCGTTCGAAAGCACGACGATGCGGCGCGCCTGATATTTCGCTTGCGGCAGCTGAACATTCCCTGCAGCGAAGAGGGAGGGAACCCGTTGACCGATTCGGTAGCCGTAAACGTGATCCTGGCTGCGTTTCAACTGGCCGATCATCCGGCTGATTCGATCGCGGGATACCTGTTGTCGCATTCGCCGTTGGGAAAACAGCTCGGCTTCGAGCCTTACGTCACGCCAAAGAACGAAGCATTTGTATTGGCCTGTCACCGCGCGGCGAGGTCGTTGCGTGAACGATTGCAGATCGACGGTTATGGCGCGACGTGCCTGTGGCTGGCTCGAACATTGTTTGACAAGGCGACCGAGCGGGAACGTTTGCGGATCGAATTGTTGGTCAATCAGGCGACGGAATTTGATCTGCAATGGTCGCCCCGGCCGGGCGATTTCGTCCGCCGCATTTCGAAGTTGAACATGACCGATCCGACTGCGGCCCGCGTGCGGGTGATGACCATCCATCGCAGCAAGGGCCTGGAATTTGGTGCGGTCGTCGCGCCAATGTACGGCGGACAAAACGGCTGGAGTCCGATGACGCCGGCGACGGTTTATTCCCGCGACCCGCAAACCCGCCAAATCAACCGGATTATGCGGTACGTCGGCGCCGGCTCGCGTGCACTTTTGCCGGACGATTTGCGGGCGATTTTTTCGGCGCACGAAGCCTGGCAAGTCCGGGAGGCACTCTGCGTTTTGTATGTGACACTGACTCGGGCCGTCCGTGATCTGACAGTCGTCGTCGGCCCAAAGGCCAGGGCCGATCACTCGTCTCCTGAAGGCGTATTGCTGACCACGCTTGGAACAGGCAGTTCGGATTCGAGCGTGGTGTATCAGGCAGGAGATGCGAACTGGTTTCAGACGACATTGGAAAATGACTCCAAACCGGAAACGAACAATGTTGATGCTCAATTTCAGTTGCCCGAAGGCCCGGTGCCAAAACTGGTTTTGCTGAATGAAAAGGTGCGGTCTGGCCGGGGCGATATGTGGCAACGTCCATCGGAACATGATTCCGGTCATTCGCGAACCGGAGCCCAACTGCTGAGATTGTCACGGCTGGAACAAGCTCACGTCGCATCGGCAACCACTGGCCCGACGGCGCGCGAGCGGGGAATTATTCTTCACGAGATGTATCAGGAGATTGAATGGATCGACGGCAAGACGCGATTGCCTGATTCGATTCAGCAAAGCCAGAATTTGTTCGCAGAATTCAAAAGACAAATTGCCCAGCCCACTACGGCATCGCTATTGAACCGCACTTCATACCTTGATTACGTCCGGACAAACATTTTGCCGCGCGACCATACATTGCTCGAGGCGTTATCGGTTCAGGTTCAAAACGAGTTTGGTGTCGTCGCCAGGGTTGGAACGCGAATGCTCGAGGGATTTATCGATCGTCTGGTTCTGATTTCAGAAGGAAGCCGGTTGATCGCGGCAGAGATTATTGATTTCAAAACCGATGAGCTCCCCGCCGAAGCAGCACGCAAACAATCCTGCTATTACGAATCCCAACTCCAGCAATACCGCGCCGGTCTGGCCGTGCAATTGGGACTCGCGCAAACTCAAATCCATTATCGACTTGCTTTCGTTCATCCAGATGTGGTGATTCAGGGCCGTTTGCATCGCTGAATCTGCCAGTCGGTCAGTCTGTAGCTGCTCTTTCCTGACGGATTGCTCAATGCAAGCGAACTTAAACCAGGCCAGTCTGGCGTTTGGCTTGGTGCCACGAACAACCAAAGTTGTATCGCATTGATTGGACAGTGAGGAGTACTGAAATTCGTGGCGATTACGGTGCGATTGTGCAGCGATGGATTTCCGGTACCAGGTTTCCAAATGAAAAAGAAGTCTTTGCCGAGGCATTCGATTGAACGTGGCGAGAGAAGAATTGCACGCGGATATTCTCAGGCGGGTATCGTGGATCTGGACGCTGGACGAGCTGTCGATGCGGGTGCGGTCTATGAAGAAGCCGGGCGACGAATCAAGGAAATCGAAGAGTCGCAGTCGTAATGGCTACCGTCAGATACTCAAACCTGGCTACTGCCGATTTCATCGAAAATGCCAAAGCGGTCGGTTTGGTATCGTCAAAATCTTTTGGGCGAAATTTCGGGAGGCCTTCTGTGACGAATTGGCACAGAACGTTAATCTGGGCCTGAACATTGTTATCCGTTTTGGCCACAATCCGGTTCATGCCGCATCAATCCAGCCATTTTGACAACTCGGGTGCAGCGCGAATGGTCGATGTCGCGTACAAACCGGAAACATTTCGCCAAGCGACTGCGTCCGCGGCTGTGGTGATGGCAAAGGCGACAGCGGCAATGATTCGGGACGGGAAATTCGCCAAGGGTGATGTGCTTCAAATAGCACGGCTGGGTGGAATCGCCGGGGCCAAGCAGACTTCGAACGTCATCCCGCTTTGCCATCCGGTTCGGTTGACTTCGGTTGAAATCGCGTTTGAGTTCGCATCCGAAACGACGCTTGCAATTTCCGCGACCGCGACTGCGGTGGACAGAACCGGAGTCGAGATGGAAGCGCTGTCTGCCGCGACGACTGCTGCGTTGACCGTTTACGACATGTGCAAGAGTGTCGATCGTGGCATGGAAATCGTTTCCGTTCGGCTGGAATCCAAGAGCGGAGGAAGGAGCGGGGACTATCGACGCCAAAGTTGACCAGTATCCCGAAACCGTTTGCGATGCCTCGTCGGGGCTGGCGCAGATTACCTCTCCTGTGTGCAACGAATTGCAACGGGTTGAGTCGTTATTGCGATCCGAATTGAATTCGGATGAACCCTGGCTGGCGGAGTTGATTAACGGAGTGCAGTGTTTGGGCGGCAAGCGGATGCGGCCATTGATGCTGTTGCTGTTCGGCTTGGCGACGGGCAAAGTCGAAGATTCTCACCTGCGGGCTTCGGTTGCATTCGAACTCGTTCACCTGGCGACACTGGTACACGATGACGTCATCGATTGTGCCGGAATGCGGCGAGGCCAGCCGACACTTCACCAGCGACAGGGAATTCGTCCGGCGATATTGACTGGCGATTATCTTTTTGCTCGAGCGTTTGTGGTCGCCAGCCAGATCGGCTGTGCGGAATTGATTGGAGACCTGGCCAGGGCCGTTGGTCGGGTTTGTTGCGGCGAGATCCGCCAAAATCATTTCGCTGGTAATCTCGAACTGGCTCTGGAGGATTATATCGAAATCGTTTCGGCAAAGACGGCCAGCCTGTGTGCAAGTGCATGCCGAAATGGTGTATTGCTAAACACGCGCGACCCAAAACTGTCCGATGCTGCATGGCTGTTTGGCAATCATGTTGGCGTAGCGTTTCAGGTGATTGACGATTGTCTGGACCTGGAGGGATCAGCCGAGGTCGTTGGAAAAACGCTGGGGACCGACGCGGCGGCCGGTAAGTTGACTTATCCGTTAATTCACGCCCTCGCATTTAACGGCGGGCAGTATTCGGAGCCTATCCAGCGATGTCTGAATTCCGCGGCCAATGGTGCCGCGGAAGATCTCGTATTATTGTTGGAGGAAACGGACAGCCTGACGGCGGCTCGCCTGTTTGCTGACCAACAGGTTGAACTGGCCAGGGACACACTTGCCGAGTTTCCGTGTTCTGACGCGCAAGTCGGTCTGTCCCGGCTGGCTGATTTCGTTATTCGGCGACAATGGTAACGGTCGACCGTGGTTTCATTGGGAATTCCCGGCACATTCTGCTTCGCAGGACTGCGACAAAATCCGGACGGGCCGACTATCATGGATGAATCCAGTGATCCGTCGATTTTAATTTCAATGTTCGCCAATGCATCTTCTCCATTTCCAACGCGTTTCGGTGTCGGTATGCCTGCTGGTCATGGGAGCCTCGTTCCCCGGCGGGTCCGTGTCCGCACAGCCTCCTGCCCGGAAGAACCTGGTCGTAACCAGCCGTGTTGTGCGCCAGTCATTTACCGAAGAACAGTCGTTCGTTGGCAGCGTCGAAGCGATTCGACAATCGATGATCGGATCAGCGGTTGCGGGACGGGTTGGCGCCGTACATTTCGAGCGGGGCGATGGTGTTACAGGTCCGGCTGCAACGACCGAATCAACTCTTGAGGCCCGCAAAGGCCAGGTGTTGATCGAGCTGGAAACGCAGACGTTGTTAATTGAAATCGATTCGGCACGGATTCAGCTGGAGCTCGCCCAGCAAGTCGATGCCGAATTGCAACTTGCTTTGCCGATCGATATCCGTCAGGCCGAAACACGGGTCGCCGATGCGAAATCCCGGCTGGAGTATTCCGAAAACGAGTTCAAGCGCATGGACCAGATTGACCAGCGGGCCAATGCAATATCGCGAACGGAACTGGAACAGGCGCGCAACCAGTTTCAGGGTGACCAGCAACTTTTGGCGATTGCGAATGTTGAGCTTGAACGGCTGAAAACGACCCGCGAATTGAAGTTGTTACAATCCACACGACGAGTCGATGCTGCCCAGCAGGAAGTTATTCGTCTGCAAGACCTGAAATCCAAATACACAATTCGCGCTCCGTTCAAGGGTTTTGTTGTCAGCAAAATGACGGAGGTCGGCGCGTGGATAGCGGTCGGAGATCCGGTTGCCGAAATCGTTGAGCTGGAACAGGTTGATTTCGCTTTCAACGTACCTCAGGAATTCATCGGAAAAATCCAGGAGGCAATGGCGGCGAGTAATGATCGCCGGAACGTTGGAATTCTGATTGATGGATTTGATGACGAGTTGCAAGGCAAATTGTTGTCAGTCGTTCCCCGCGTGGATTTGCGGTCACGATTGGTTACGGTCCAGGCCCGCGTCGGCAACCCGGTCGTCGGCGGGATTCCGCTGTTGAAGCCCGGAATGTTGGGGCGGGCAAATTTGGCGGTTGGCAAGACACGCGAGATGACTGTCTTGTCGCGTGATGCACTCGTGTTGGGTGGTCCCCAACCGCTGGTTTACAAACTCGCGGGAGTTGGAGCGGATCCAGTCGTCGTTGCTGTGCCCGTTCGGCTTGGTTCCAGCGTGGGTTCGTTGATCGAAGTCTTCGGCGAG
>JAYVKA010000255.1:0-5524 GCA_043768885.1 Planctomycetota bacterium | reverse complement strand
ACCGGCGAAGCTTTGCTGCTGGTAACCCTGGGCTTGAGGGTTGTTGCCATTCCAGGAAGCCTGGAAGTAGGGGGACTGGAAAGGACTTGGTTGTTGCTGTTGGTATTGTCCAGCGGATCCGTATCCGTTGGCCGGATAGCCCGCTCCGGAATCGGTGACCAGTTCATTGGCCGGATCGACAATCCGCTCGTGCCAGAATTTCGTTGCTTCGGAAGTCAACACAAACGAATCGACGAGGTTTAGCTGGATCCCGACAAAGATCAGCAGAAACCCGATTGTCATGACAGAAGTTCGACTCATTTCAGGAACCCTATACGCGTTCGGTTGATTTGGCATATCGATGACCGGTCGGCGAACGAGTTCCTTCTCATCTGACTGGAGGCGCTCCGCCCTCCCTGCAATCGTGTCTATCGTGCTGGAGGAGTTGAAAATGAAGCGTGCTGACGAATGTTGTGGTCGTTCGCAAAATCCGGGTTTTGGGGCAGGCATCAATTCCGCAACAACGGCATACCTTGTCCAGTCCTCAGCGACATCCGGTACTGGGTCGTCTCGACTGATCGAACGGGTCTGGTATCATGGAACCCGCAAGTTCGCTGCAAACGAGCTGGGACTTGCCAAAAAATCGGGGTGTGGCGCAGCCTGGCTAGCGCGTTTGACTGGGGGTCAAAAGGTCGCAGGTTCAAATCCTGTCACCCCGACTGAAGAATTAGCTGGGAATTAGCGAGTCAAATTCACCTGTCGATGTTCGGCAGTGCAGCACTTTGAATCGTGCCAAAACGGTAGCTACCGTTTTGGCACTCAAATGGGAGCTGCATATCATGCCGATACTCAAGAACATCATTCCGCGCTATCGGAAACATCGTGCTACCGGACAGGCGGTAGTAACTCTGTCGGGAAAGGACTATTACCTCGGTCCTCACGGTACAAAAACCAGCAAGAACGAGTACGACCGGCTTGTTGCCGAATGGCTTTCTTCTGGTAGACGGCTGGAAACCGAAATGGATGCGGTTACCGTGACCGAGGTTATCGCCGCGTATCTCCGGTGGGCCAAGTCACACTATCGAAAACAGGGGAAAACCACTTCCAGCTACAAAGGGCTGAGAAGCGCCCTGCGAATGCTCAAACGATTCTACGGCCGAACACCGGCGAGTGAGTTCGGACCGAAACGACTCAAGGCGCTGATCTTCAAGTTGCAGGATGCTCCCTCGGAAAGCGATTTGAAGACTGAGAAGCGGAAACCGAAACGCCTTTCCCTGCAAACGATAAACAAGCACGCCGGGACAATTCGCCGTTTGTTTCGGTGGGCGGCGGCGGAGGAATTGGTGCCGCCATCCGTACCGCAAGCATTATCGATGGTTCGCGGGCTCGAAGCGGGGAAGTGTTCGGCACCTGAGTCGGACCCGGTAGCTCCGGTTCGCGACGATGTCGTGGAGGCGACATTGCCATTCCTGCCTCAAGTGGTCGCTGATATGGTGCGGCTGCAACTTCTTACTGGCATGAGGCCGGCCGAAGTCTGTATTGTTCGGAGCTGTGATATCGACAGAACAGGTCAAATCTGGCTTTACAGTCCCCATAGCCACAAGACTGAATACCGGGGAAACTCCCGGGTCGTTGCACTGGGACCACAAGCGCAAGAACTGGTGCGCCCCTATCTGCTTCGAGCGGACAAAGATTACTGTTTTTCACCCAGGGACAGCGAGCGGAAACGTCGCCAGCAACTTACTGCCAATCGGCAGATTCCCTGGACCTATGGCAATCGGCCCGGATCAAACCGGAAGCGCTCACCTCAGCGGACCGCGGGCGAACGGTACAAACCGGATTCCTACCGCCGGGCAATTACACGGGCTTGCGATCTGGCCAAGGTCGAGAAATGGAGTCCCAACCAACTGCGTCATTCGGCAGCGACCAAAATTCGTTCGCAATTCGGACTGGAAGCGGCGCAAGTAACGCTGGGCCATACCCGCGCCGATGTCACCCAGGTTTACGCCGAGCGGGACATGCAGAAAGCGATCGAAGTTGCCCGCCAAGTCGGTTAACAGGTCGAGCTCAAACGACGCGTAGATCGTCGGCGAACACACCAATCCGTTTTTCGGAATGACTGACGCCGGCGAACCGCGTCACGAGTCGGCTGAGAACGATGCGGTCACGAACGGTTGGCTCAAACGGTCGAAACAGAATTTGAGCTGGCCGTTTGGAATCTGCTTCGTAAACTCCGACCCGAAGTGGAACCGGGCGGTACTGCTCGCGCGTAGTCGAGAGATAGAACTGACGCAGCTTTCCGTTCTGGGAATCGGTCCCCATGATCAACCAGCGGCCGCGATGAATCAGGGGGCGTCGCAGGTAGTCCTCGATCGAAAGCGGGTCGGTCACGAGGTCGCGGGTTTTCCGGACGATGATCTCACGCAGTTTCCATTTCGGGCGCGAGTTGATCAGTGATGTTTCCGGATAGTGAATCTGAATTCGTTCGTTGGGCGAGTACATGGTTGCGGGCTCCGCTCAGATATTTCGACGCAACATCCGTGCGACAATTCCAAACTTCCCAAGATCGTCAGCTGGAATGACACCTTTGGTCACTTGGTTCGTCGATTACCGCCGGAGTCTTTCTTTTCCGTCATCCCCGGCTTTTTGCCAATTCGCTTGATCTCCTGCTGGATCAGCGCGTCAGCTTCCTGGTCGAGTTTGTCACCCTTCTTGTTTCGCGTGAAAACGTCGGCCAGCTCAACAAACAAATCGAGGTCAGTTGCCTTGCGGCCTGGGCTGCGAACTGGAAGCAGCAGACCTTTGTCAACAAGTTTTCCCTCGTAGTCTTCCTTGCTCTGTTCCGGCACCTTTTTCAGTGCCCGCAAGAACCGGCTGTAGTGGGTTTGGCAGAGCCCTCGCGTCAATTTCGCTTTCGATTTGCCACAGAACAGACATTTTTCTTCCGGGCTTTGTATGGCGGCGTTCATAAAAAAATCTTCCAGTTTTGTTTCTTCGGCTCATGGACCCGAACAGGCCGGTTTTGGCCCGTGTTTTGGCAGGTTTTCAGTGTACCACGAATTCCATTGCAATTCCATTAGGCACTTTTGGGACTGCTAATGGATTGCATTCTTCGATGGGACTGGCTTCAATTGGGACTTCCAAGGCGGGAGTGGTTGAAACCGCTTTGAATAACGCAAATAAGGCCGAAAAGACGGCAAATACACGAAACGGGGACAGGTTCCAGTGAACAGCATGCAAGCAAAAAAGCCGAAAAAGCAGCCACGTCCGGTCAAAACCGCAGAGGAACGGGCACACTCCGGTCGGTGCATTATCAACCGCTGTGCAAACACCATGAGACAGCGAGGCCTTTGCCAGAAACACATCAACACCTTTTGGAGCCAGATGCGTTCGCTTGCAACCGACGAGGAGCGGTCAGCTTTTGAAACCAAGTGCCTTCAGGAAAGGCTGATTTTGGCCCGTCAGGAAATGCGTCGCTTCAACACGAAAAGCCCATTCACAAAGGTCAAGCCATGAACGCAGAAGACTACATCCCGGTTGGCCAGGCCAATCAACACATTCCTGGCCGCCCGTCCCGGGAAACGATTTGGCGCTGGATCAATCGTGGCGTGCGGGGCGGACACCGCCTGGAAACGCTGCTGGTGGGCGGCCGACGTTTCACAACCCATGAAATGATCGCCGATTTCATCGAGCGGCAAAACGGTCCGGCGATCAAGCGAACAACCGCCCGGAAACGGGAAGCACAAATCAGACGTGCTGAAAAGGAACTGGACGAGGCCGGGATTTGAATCATGGACTGACTGGCGGCGGAGCTGGTCGGCAAGGAAGGGGGCAGGCTGATCGGCATTTGGATGGAGGAAACTGGAATGTTGGCGTTGGGAAGAAAACCGGGCGAGGAAGTTGTGATCAACGCGCATCGGGCAGCAGAGATCCGCGTCAAAGTCGGCAGGCTGAGAAGCGGCAACGTTCAGTTGCTGTTTGACGCTCCGACGGACGTGCAGATTCTGCGAAGGGAACTGCTTGATCGTGTTCGCGAACTGCCACCAGTGATAAGCGAGGAGGGAGATCAATGTTGAACGTCAAACAGGCAGACATCGAGTGGATCCGTTTTCAACTGGAGCGGGATCATGGCCTGGTACTTACCGAATGGCAAGTTTGGGCAGCGATTTTTCAGGATGCCGGTCGAAACAGGCATGTTGCCGAGGCAATCGTTCGGGAGCTCTCTCGCGACACGATGGCCGTCATGCGATTCGCAAGGACGTTCGACAGTTTTCGGAAGTCGCTTCCCAGGGTGGTTCACGCCAAACCCGACCGTAGCTCGCTGGTTCTCGCGGCCACGGTTGGATTGGCGATTGGTTTGATTGTCGGGTCTTTTGTTTAGGAATCAGAATCGTGAACGACAGGCAGCAATCCATTTTCCCTGACATCCCGCGATTGACATCGCACGACGTTTCACGGGCTGGCGCAACGACCGCCAGTCTGGAGGCGGCGGATGCGTTGGAGAAGTCCGGACAGCTGACCGAGTGTTTTGTCCGGATCCTGCGATTCGTCTGGCGTTTTCCTGATCTGACGTTTCGCGAATTGGCCGCAGAGATCACTCGCGTCGAACAACGGGAATGTCCGGAACATGAACCTGCCCGTCGGTATCGGGTTTTGTGCGACCGAAACCTGATTGAAGAGACGGGCCGACGGCTTTGCACGATCGGAACCAGCGGACGCAATTGCAGCACGTATCGCATTACTCAGGATGGCGTTCGGTACATGCGGGAGGTCGACCAATGATCACAGCCGAACTTCAGTATTTTCACAAACCGGCTTCGGGCGTCGTCCAGCAATTCGCGGCGAGAAATTGGATTGAACAAAACAAGTGGCCTGACGACTTCACACTGAAGGAGTGGATTTGCGATCAGCACATAATCCAGCTGTACCAAGTTGCCGAACGGGGCTACTGCAACTCAGGATGCCACGCTGGCAACCTGATCCAAAACGTACATGGTCGAACGGTCTGCAAATGGACGCGACGTCCATGTCATTCCGAACGGCTGTCATTGATTGTCAAACTCTTTTCCATCGTCAACAGAAAGAAGTGACCCATGAGTACTACACTTGTCGCGCCCAAAGAATCAAACCGAAAGGCAACCGGCCTGGCCGACGTGCCTCAGGTCGAAATGGACCAAATGATCCGGCTGGATCAAATGGTGACTGAGTTTCGGCAACGGCTGGCCGATCCGGAACTTGGTTCGATGCCAAAGATTCTGATTCAGGCCAAGGCCATTGCTTCACTCGAAGCGGCAATCACCCCGGCCATGATGACCGACGTGATGAAACTGCAAAACAGTCCGCTCGGATTCCTGACTGACCGAAAGGAAGGCTACGACCAGACCACGGTCAAGCGCTGCATGATCGTCGCGTGGTTGGCCGGCGCAAACATGACCGGCAATGAGATGAACATCATTGCGGGAAACTGTTATCTGACCAAGAAGTTCACGCTGCCGAAAATCCTCAAGACGCGTGGCCTGAAGAATCTGGCCATCGAGATCGGAGC
>JAYVKA010000254.1:0-5270 GCA_043768885.1 Planctomycetota bacterium | reverse complement strand
TCCCGCGCCACAGGGATCTTGCAAGATCCACTACGCTCAACCCTAATTCCTGGCTGTCACAAAGCTCTAGTACCCACCGTTTGGTTTGTGGATAGTCGGAGTCGATGGGCTCCACGTCGAGCGGAACCCGCCCTGGCTGTTGTTGGAAGTCGTGGTGGCCGCGGAAGCAGGCTGCCCCATCGGTCGAGGCTGAGCCGCGACGGGAGCCGGTGTAGTCGCTCGCTTGACCGTCGTTGATGGAGCGGCCTTTGCATTTTCTGCCAGCACCTGCAACAGCTTGGCGATACACAGCTTGTTCATGCTGGTGTTGTGATCACTCGCCTCAGCCTTCAGGGCCTCGTGCAGACTCTCCGGTAGCCGGACAGTAATCACGCGGGTCGCCTCGTTGTTCGACGGGTCGCTCCCTTTGCGGTTCCGCAGGCTGGTCACCATCTGCTGGACTTCAGCGTACTCGGTGCTTTTCTCGAAATTGGCGAAATCGATCTGCGCCTCGAATACTTGGCGAGCCGCTCCCTCGACTCCCAGCACCTCGCGGAAGAAGGTCACCCAGTCCGGGCTTCCCTGATAAAGCTGGCGGGCAACTCCAAGTACTTTCTGGCAGCGAAGGGCAAAGTCATCGTTTCGTACGATAGTGTCATTCATGGGTGACTCCTTTCAGGGGTCTGGTTCTGGACGAATCAGGCCACGGGTTGTCCCGCGACAATCTCTCTGCCCACATCCTTCAGCTAGTGGCAAGCAAGATGGCTAATGGCATGAAATCGCTTGCACTTGCGTCATTTCCAGAGAATCGCAAATCATTCGTGCACGCGTGCTGCAAAACCGGGCATGCGATGCGTGCTTAAAACTCGTGCACGTGCTGGTTTCCCATTTGTTGAATGTCCACTGTCCTGAAACTTGAAAGAAAATCTCGAAAGGCTAGTGTTTCATTGAAAATAGCGTGTTTTTCCGCAATTGAACAACGCCAGAATTGATTCCGGCAGGAAAAATCTTTGGCAAGACATTTTTTTCGACAAGTCCGAAAAAAACACCCGCCCCTGTAAATCAGGAACGGGTGTCAGGTTGTCATGGAGTTGCTGGGCCCGGTTCGAAGGTCTACAGCCCTTCGAAACATCGGGTCAACAATTTCTTGGTGGCGTGAATCCCCTCGATCTCGCCCAGCCGTCCACCCTCGTACTCGATTCCGACATAGCCCTTGTACCCGGCGTCGGCCACGATCTTCATGATCCGGGGAAAGTCCATGGTGGTCTCGTTTCCGTCGTCATCAAAATCATAGCTCTTGGCACTAACCGCTTTGGCAAACGGCATCAGCTCTTCGATCCCCTTGTACCGGTCGTACTCCTCGTTCTGTTGCCGGTTAATCCAGAAGTTGCCAAAGTCCGGCAGGGTCCCGCAGTTCTCCATGCCGACCTGCTGAATCGTCCCGGACAACCAGGTTCCGTTTGATGACAGCCCGCCATGGTTCTCGACGATCACGTTCAACCGGAGAGCCGCACAGTATTGCGACAGCAGTGCCAGCCCGTCAGCTGCCAACTTCTGTTGCTCTTCGAAACCTCCCACCGATTGGGCGTTAACCCGAATGCTGTGGCAGCCGAGCTCCTTGGCAGCGTCCGCCCAGTGATGATGCTTCTCGACCGTCTTCAACCGCCCTGCCCTGTCCGGCGCGCCCAGATCCCCTTCGCCATCGACCATGATCAGCACTGACCGGACACCAAAATCCGAACAGCGTTTGTTCATCTCGACCAGGTATTTTGAGTCTCGGGCCTTGTCCTTGAAAAATGAGTTGACGTATTCGACGCCGCCGATATCAAACTCTTCCCGGGCCATTTTGGCAAAATCCAGATGATCCATGCCACCCTTTTGCAGTTTCCGGTGTAGCGACCATTGGGCCAGGGAAATCTGGAAGCGTGGTTCGTCTTGGGACGGAGTTTCAGCCTTGTCCTGGAAAACTGGCTGTGCGGCCGAAGCCGAACTCGTTTGCAAAGTCCCGGCGACCACCACCGCACCTGCTGCCATCAAGAATTCACGTCTGCCTGTCTTTTGCAATTGCATGCCAATCACCCTGCTGGAAATTTGTGGGAATCAACCGACCCGGGGCCAGTCTAATACAAGCCCGAAGCGCAAGAAAGTGAATGGCCGGCACCAAATTCACCCGCTTGCACTTCGGGCTGGTGTTTTCAGGCTTGCTCGACCAGAAGTGATTTTCTGATTACCCGCACCAATTCAATCACCTTGCTTGCCCCACTTCCTCTCACCAACCCGAAACAGCTGATATCGATTGGGGCTGTTGGGTGACGAATACTCCCCCAGCAACTCTACCTCCACTTCACTCACGACCAATGCCCTAATCGCCGGAATGTGCTGGTTGATAACATCGGAAACCCCTGACTGCTGGATCGCCGAGGCCGTCGTTTCGTCCGGCATGATCAAATATTCAAACTCCAGCTCAACTCGCGACACAAGGCTTCGTCGTTTCTGTTCGTCATTGGTTCCATCCACCTCGTCCCAGTTCGCCTGGGCCGGAAGCATAAACATCCGGATCGGCTCCAGTCGCGTTTCGCCGATCCAGACAATCTGCCCGTCCACCCTCACATCCGGGCGATCATACAAGACCACTCCCCACAAACTGTCTGTATGAATGTCGCAAGTTTGCAAGCCGCCGAATCGTGCATTCGCCAACCCCGACTTTTTCGCATCGGCAACGAGATCGGAAATGATTTGCTGGTTGGCCTGCATGAACTGGTCTTTCGGCCAACCATGTTTCTTGATTCCCCGCCCCAGTGCTCCACCAATCATCAGGCACACAACCGTCACGACAATCATCGTTTGCGGTCGATCAAGCCGCTCCAACAATCGCCCCAGCAAAGTCGCCAATGCAATAAACAAGGCGATCATGGTCGGCATCGAAACAAACGGATTGATCCCCGCCCCTTTGCCAATCAACAGCACCATCGGAACGGCAGCACACCAAAGCATCTCAGCGTTCATCCCCCTGGCATTCCTCGCATCAGCTTCGGATGCTGGAGTTTTCGTCCGCCATTTCCATGCCAGCCCTCCGAGAACCAGTGTCCCCGCCATGAACGGCACACCAGCCTGCCGCGAGACCATCAAAAAATGACGCCAGGTCGTGCTCCAGTCCAGACTCGCATTCGCGTCCGTGTTCCAGACCAGATAGTAGTACTTCAGATACTCAAAATTGATCCAGTAAAACCAGCCACACAAGACCGCACAGGATCCGGTCGCCAAACAAACCCCGGCGAGTTGTCTCCGGCCGAATGCAAAATGAACCAGCCAAACCGGAACCAATGCCGCCGCCAAATAGACCGGTGCCGTTCCCCGCACCAAACATGTCCCCGCAGCAACGACTCCGCACATCAACCACGCCAGTTTCGCTTCGGATCGCAAAGCCAGCCCCGCTGCCATCGCGGTCATCCCGTATCCCAGCATCAAACTGAAATCCATTCGGAAATCGCTCAGCCCACCATTCGTGAACCAAACCATTTCCAGCGCCGCAAAACTCGTCAGGGCAATCACCCTCGAATGACATCGCAACACACCCGCCCAAACCATCCAGCGGTCCAACAACAACAGAAACATCGCGACGCCGACCGACTGAAACACGATTCCAATCCAGCGACCGGGGCGAACGAATTCCGAAAACGGCAACACCGCGAGATAAGGCAAACAAACAGTGTTGCCCACAACCGCTTCCTTCAGGCCCGCTCCATGGCCGTTACGAACTGTGAAGCTCATCACCCGGTGCATTCGTTCCAGATAGGAAACCGAATCAAAGATGGGCTGGCGTTTTTGAACGATCAGCTGATTGAAAGCGAAGGCAATCAACCCGCTGGCAACCGCAACCGCCAACGCCGCCAGAAAACTCATGCGCTGGCTGCCCGCCCGGGCAATCGAATCAGGCGGCCCTGGTTTGCTTTCCGTTTCCACTTGCGATCCTGCCGGTCCCTGAAATCTGTTCGATGACATGCGTTGGCCGGAGTTTTGATTGTTCGTAAATTCGCCGGGCGATTTCAGCCACGTAGGCCGTGGCAATCAACTGTACCGCAGCGAACCCTGCCAGAGCCGAACAAATCAACCCGACCGCGACCGCCATCGTAGACCCGGACGCCAGCCAAACAAAGACTGCGGTAGCCAGGCTTCCTGTCGAAAACAGCCCGAATAATGTCGCCACGTAAGCAATCCATAACACCGGCCGTCCCGAAAATCCGAAGATCGCATCGCCGGCATATCGAGTCAACCGCCCCAGACTTTGCCTCGGATCAGTCCCGCTTCGTTGCGGTCGCTCGAAGTCCACAAAGCCCTGACGAAAACCGACCCATGCCCGCAACCCCGGAAAAAACCGGTGCGACTCGGGCATCTGTTGAATCTCCAGCACCGCCCTGCGGCTCAACAAACAATACGTCCCGCAGTTCGTCGGAATATCGATGTCCGACAGGCCATGAAACACACGGTGAAATGATGAGATCAAAAAACGCCGCGTTCTGCTGTTGTCTTGTCTGGCAGTCCGGCGGGCAATCACAACGTCGTTACCCTGATCGGCGACTTCGACCAGCTGCGGAATCAGTTCCGGTGGATCCTGAAGGTCACCATCCATCAAAACAACACGCGCTGCTGTTGTCCGGTTCAATCCGGCTACAATCGCCGCCGGCTGACCAAAGTTCCTTGACAACTGAACCAGCTCGATCGGTTCGCCCTGCTGAACCAGCTGCTCCAGCCGCTGGGCAGTCTCGTCCGAGCTCCCATCATCGACATAAATCACACGCCACGACAAACCAGCCGCATTGCAAGCACTCGAAATCCGGTCGTGCAATTCAAATATGATTGACTCTTCGTTTAACAACGGCACGACCACTTCCAGCTGCGGAGCACCTCGCCCCGGTTCGTATATCATTGAGAGGATTGGCACATCCATGGCCGTGGTTCCTGTGCAGGCTGGTAGGTGATTGTCATTGCCCGCGACCGAAATACATCCTGTATTCCGCCTCGCCATCTCACCAAATTTCAAGTCGAATCGCCTGGTTTGCAGTTCGACGTGAGCAGAATAGGTAGTCCCACGCTTCAAACTCAATAGCAATGACCGCCTGCTCTTTTTAGGTTGTTTGCATTCATTCGCTAGCAGCTTTCGCCGACTGGGATTGAACCAGGACAGGAAATCGTGGAAAAGTCGCAGGATTCCGACCCTCCACCTAAAGTCTGTCTGGCATGGATGCCCGAACTGTGAAACTGAAAATGCTGCTCGCCGCCATCGCCCTGTG
>JAYVKA010000253.1:0-2863 GCA_043768885.1 Planctomycetota bacterium | reverse complement strand
ACACGATTGGTGTTGGGGAACGAAGCGGATTTATTTTCGACTCGACATGGGCTGGTGTTGTTCATGGCTCCGACTTTCCCTGTTGGCGGATTCTGGCCTGGACGGGAGAGCCGCCCAACAACACGCCCTATAGCGAAGTCCATTTCCATTGGTACGCCCAATTTAACAGTGCCCACATCGGCGGCATCACGCATTTCTCGCTGCTCGACGGTTCGGTTCAATCCGTTTCGAACGGTGTGGACCCCGACGTCTTCAAGGCGGCGGGGACGATTCATGGTGGGGAAGTGACGGCTTCGCCCTGGTGAAATTGATTTACGATTTTTGATTTTCGATTGATGATCGATCGCACGGCATTGGGATTTGAATCCTGATGCCGTTTTTTTTGGTCCGGTTGAATCGGTTGTGACGGTTGTTTTTCGCCCTTGCAAGTGTGAATTGTCGCTGGTCGGGAATGCCGTGGATCGATGGGGAATTTGTTGCTTTTGCGACGTATTGTTCAAGCTCAAGAAGGTTTGGATTTCCCCCGGAAAGAAGATGATTGTACGTGCAAGCCAGGTTGAGAACCTTTCTGGAAAATTGTTCCTTGGGCGTGAGACGGTCAACGCGTTGCACGTGATCAATGGCGAGCATTTTTCCGGAGCCGAACGCGTGCAGGATTTACTCGCGATGAATCTTCCCGATTTCGGATATGCGGCCTCGTTTGCCACGCTCAAGCCAGGCCGGTTTGCTGAATGCCGCCAGAGCCTGGACTCACCCCTGATTCATGTGCCGATGAAATCACGGATGGATTCCTCCTGTAGCCGCAGAATTGCCGAGCTGGTTCGGGACGGCGGCATTCAACTGCTTCATGCACACACTCCCCGATCGCTGATGGTTGCGGCGAGTGCTGCGAGAATTGCCAAAGTTCCGTTGATCTATCACGTTCACAGCCCGGTAGGTCGTGACTGTGGCAACTGGCTGAAGAACAGGGTCAACACGTGGCTCGAATCACGCTGGCTGAAACAATGTGACCACATGATTTGCGTTTCTGGCAGCCTGAAACAATACATGGTTTCACTCGGCCATGCCGAGTCAAAATTGTCGGTCGTGCGAAACGGAGTGGCAATCGTGCCATCGAACGAAGTCACATTGCCCGGCGAGGCCTGGACAATGGGCACAGTTGCGCTGTTTCGTCCACGGAAGGGCCTGGAGGTTCTGATCCAGGCATTGGCCATTTTGCGTGAACGAAATTGTCCGGTTCGCTTGCTGGCCGTTGGGCCGTTTGAAACGCCGGCCTATCAGCAAGAGATAGAGTCGCTGGTCGAAAGACTTGATGTCGGCAGCATGATTGAGTGGACCGGGTTCGAAAAAGACGTCAACCGTCGCTTGCGAACAATGCAAGTCATGGTTCTTCCCAGTCTGTATGGAGAAGGCCTGCCGATGGTCGTGCTCGAAGCGATGGCCTGTGGTGTGCCCGTTGTCGCCAGTCGCGTCGAAGGAATTCCGGAAGCAATTCGCGATGGGATCGATGGGATCGTTTTCGAACCGGGCAACAGCCAGGAATTGGCGACAAGCATCCAGTCGATGATCGGCAGCCCCGACGCATGGCACAAGATGGCGGTCAGTGCACGTACACGCCAGCGTGAATCGCTGTCTGACGTATCGATGGCGCAGGGAGTCGCGGCGGTTTACGACCAGGTAATCGGTTGTCGCTGAAAAATACTAGGCCGCCCGACCCTGATGAATCCGAAGAGTTGGCAGGCGAAGGTTCTTGCCGCTGACGCTTTCTGCCAGATCAACAATCTTTTCGGCGTAGTCCGTAAACTTGAAACGTGTTTGGACCCGCTCTTTGGATTTCGTCTTGATTCCGGAAGTGAGTTCTGGCTGGGACGTCAGCATTCGCAAGACGTCGGCCGCCTGTTGGTAGTCTCCGTACGGGACAGATATTCCCGAGCCGCCCGCGATTGCCTCCAGCGCACCGCCAGAGTTTTGAAAAGCGATGATCGGCAAACCGGCAGCCATCGCTTCGTGAATCACACATGGAAACGGATCGACGCGTGACGACATCAAAAAAGCATCCGAGCCAACGAACCACGGTTCGACATTGGCCCGCTCGCCAATGAAGTGAACGTGGCTGGCACAACCACTTTTTTCCAGATCCAGGTTGACGTAGTGATACGGGGAATGAGTCCACCGCGGACCTTCACCAACCCAAACAAAATGGACCGGCTTGCCTGGATCACGTCGGGAGCAAACAAGTCTGGCTACGTTGGCGAAATGATCGATCCCTTTTCGCATGTCCAGCGAACCGCATCCGAGGACCAGAAAGGTGTCTTCAGGGAGGGCAAGTTCGGTCAGAATTTGTTTGCGTGCTTCGGACCGGGTCGTGTTCGTGCCGAAGTCGGGATTCAACAACCCCTGGGCCAAAACGACCGCCTTACCGCTTGGAATCGGAGTCTTTTTGTCAGCGGCTTCGCGGACAGCGTGTACCGGAAAGACAACTTTGTCGCTGTAGGCGTAAACGGCCTGATAGTCTTCTTCGGTGTAGCTGGATGGAAGTTCGTGAACGAGGAAAACGATCGGAATTTCCAGCGCGGCCAACTCTTCTGCGATGAACCGCGATTCCATACTGTTGCAAATCGCGACCGCCGGTTTGCCATTGCCACGATACCGTCCAACAAATTTCTGAACACGCTTCTTGATTTCGTCACACGCTTTGCGCGGGGCGTTCAGGCAATCGACTTCGGAATATTTTTGGAACTCGGTGGCCAGATGCCCACCGCTGTGCAGAATCGTCTCGCAGCTGACATCGCAATTCTGGCTGATGTGCTTGAGAAGGTTCAGAATGATCATGGGCGCACCGGTGCGGGTCGCCTCGTGTGAA
>JAYVKA010000252.1:0-11495 GCA_043768885.1 Planctomycetota bacterium | reverse complement strand
GTCGAAGTCGCGGCGATTCATTCGAAATACGATAATTCCAAGTCCTACCAGAGCGACAGCCAGAATGCCGATCAACCAAGGTTGAAAAAGACTCGCGGTAGCCGGGCCGTTTTTGGATTGCGACAAATTCATGTTGGCAATTTCGTTTGTTGCTGACCCAACCCGCTGTTCCGCGGCTGCCAGTTTGTCCGACAATAAGCGCTTCGATTTTTCCAGCGTCTCGACCTTGGCGAGCGAACTCGACAACCGGTTCTCCAGTCCTGCAATTCGCTCGACGTGCGATGCATTGGCCGCCTCCATCCCTTCCGATGCCAGTCTGAGTTTCGCCAACTCGTCAGCCACTCCGGTTTCCTGGCCACTGGCGACCAGCAGCAACTGCGCTAATTCCCGATAGACGCGGGACTCGGCCTGAAATTGGGCGACCTGGTCACGAGACGGGTCATCACCTGCCTGCGAGACGGCAACTGGCTGCCCAGGCATCACGAGAATTCGCCAGGCGATCAATGCGAGGACCAGCATTTGCAATCCCATCATCCAGAGCATCGCCCAGGTTCCGATCGTTGGAAGCCCGGAATCAAGAGTGGAAGGAGCCGACTGGAATCGCACTGGCGAATGGTCGGACGGTCGATTGGCAGCCATGGTTCCTGCTCCCGAGTATTCCAAAATGGTTGCTTGCAATTCCACGGCGCGATGCCGGTTGGAAAATAAAAAAAATCCGGCACATTGCCGCGTTTCGGTATTCGATTCATTCCATTGAAACCAACCCCGCGTTCCCTGTCGTGGATCGATCACCAAAGCGACATCCAGCGAACGACCGAAAAAATTCCGGCAGATAAAATCGTCCATGTCCGAAAGAAAAACACCCCAACCCGGATGGGTGTGATACCAGCCGACGATTTGCAGCGAATCGTTCATTTGTTGACGGCGGCGGGTAATCTCGCTCCATGTGCTGTGCGTGAATTTGAAACTCCCGCGAGTCGCCTCGTAATGTTCGGCCCGCAGACTGTCAGTGATAATCACCAGCGGGTTTCCGTTTTCATCAATCGCCTGACGACCCAGCAACACACCGCCCAGTTCGACATCTGTATTACTGACCGCGTGATTTTCCAGCTCCAGAAAAACGTCGAGGTCCACGAAGACTGGCAGATCGCCCGGCGCCTCGGCGCCGAATCTGGCGATGCTGAAATGCTCGTCGTTTGCCGGTGAGCGAACCGGTTCAGGCTGGTTGTCCTGGACTTCGCCGAACTGGATGTCGTCGCTCATGGGGCCACCGCCTTTGGCTTGGCAGAAGGCAACCATTCCGGACGGTCTGCATCCAGTCGTATCCAGGCAGAACTGGAATCTGAAAAACGAATTCGTACGATATCAAACGGCGGAAAACCCAGCTCGGCCAGCGGTCGATCGGCAAGTGGGCTGGACGTGTCAATGGAATGAATCATTTCCGCGCGACAAGGCGATTCGCATTTCTCGCAGTTGGCTTGTGACGCAGAAACTTTGGAAGCGACGTTTTCGATCGGTCGCGAAATTTTGCAGCTGTCACAGACCAGAGCAACGACGAAATCACGGTCCAGTTGCAAACTTGCTTCGGCCTCAGAGTTTTCCAGTTCGAGTTTCCCCGCGGCAATTCGAATCAACTCATTTGCCGTGGCGTTTTTCGAAGACAACCCCGAATCGAAACAGGGGAGGGCGGATTCGTGCGACAGGCAGTCTTCGCGGAACGGATATTTTGTCTGATAAAAACGATTCGCCGCGCCGTTGAACACCAGCCCCGTTCCGGCCGCCGACGGCAGCCCATGTAACAGCTTCAGCATTTCCTGGACCTGCAAGCCGGCAATAATCGAAGCGATCGTAGGAGTTGTGGGCACGCGGCCCTCAAGGATTTCTTCGCGAGTCAACAACGGGCAACTGTATCTTAACTGAATCAGCCGGTAATCGTTTTCGGTCATCGTACATTCGTAGCAGCCGCTGCCAGAAACATGGGCTGCGTGTCGGGGCGGCGCGAAAACCTTGGCCACACCACTGATCTCTTGAATGCCACCATCGATCCATGCCGTGCCGACTCGCCAGGACATGCGGTTGATCCACAGTCGGGCTTCGCGATTGTCCACGCAACCAATCACAACATCGACGTGTTCAACCAAAGCCAGACCAACATCGTCGGGAATTCGTCCAACAATCGAAATAACCGTCGATTGCGGGTTCATTTCCCGGGCCATTCGGGCGGCGACATCGGCCTTGTTTTGTCCACAGTCGGATTGGCGAAACAAAACGCTCCGCGAAAGGTTGGAGTTTTCAACTTGATCGAAATCCACAATGAGGATGGTTCCTGCACCCAACAAAGCCAGGTTCTTGATCACTTCGTTTCCGATCGCGCCGGCACCGATAACCAGAATTCGGGACGCTGCAATTTTTGACTGGTCCCACCACGAGATCATCTGCAATTGCTCGTGTCGGTCATCCATTCCGATTCGCAACGGCGAGGACTCTGGACTTGGCGTCCGTGATCCGGATTTTTCAGAAGAGTCTGAGTGCATGCCGCATGAGTTTGTTAATCGTTTGCAATCGGGGGATGGTCATCTCCTAGTCTACAAACAAAACGCCCGATTCGCTGTCTGTCTGGTTGGCCCTGGAATGTCCGGAGCCGCTTCGAACGACTTCGATTTGACCGTGTTCTCCCGGCGAAGGGATCATTACCTGATTGCGAAGCGGTCTTTTGTCCAGGGGAAATGGAATATTTTTCTGGTCGCGAATCCACTGGGCGGCTTCGCGATTGTACGGACTTTCGGAGTCGTAATTCGCATACCGAATCATGTCCCACAGCATCGTGCACAGCTCGGCCAGACTCAGGCTGGGAACCCAGTGCGTTCCATATCCGCCCAGGCAAACGACTCCGCCCGCCGAAATGTTGGGGTGAAAGATCGGAGTCTTCCACGACAGGGTCGGCATCAGTCTTGGGTAGGCCGCACCCAACTCTACATGCACTTCGTGAAAATTCTGACGCACAACATTGCCAAGAGCATCGACTGCCATTCCATCACCGTGAAATCGCAAACGGTACGTTGTCGGGGGATTTCCTTTTCCATCCGCTTTGAGAATGGAACTGTCGTGCACCAGTTGGCTCATCGCCCGTGCATCGGCTGCCAGTCGTCGTTCTCGCGGTGAAAGGGTCATGATTGATGGGTGAAATGAATCGTTGAGAAAACAGATTGAACGTCCGATTCAGCCCGCGACAATTTCGGGGTAGATAATCAGGTGGTCCCCTTCGGTGACGTTGGCCTGGATCAGCGTTTCATTTTCCAGCAATCGCCGTCCGCCTTCCTTGTGATCCAGACTGTAGCTCATCGGTTGCCCGTCGGGACCGATCACGGGCAAATTCATTCGGGTGATAATGCTGGGCAAAATTTTGCGTACGGTGACGGTATGAGCGACCACTGCTTCGACGCTTTTCGCGCCGGTTTGATCGAGGAAAAATACTTTGGTTCCCTGCCGGGGGTCGGTGCTGGTGCCGGAAGTCATGACTGGATTGTCCTTGATCAGGTGATTCGGAGCAAAAACGACGTGTTTCTCCCCTGTTTCGCGAGCGCCACCCTGATATTAGCGGAATTCGGCCCCGAATGCCCATATTTTAGCTGAAAATCTGGCAGTGCAAGTCAGCGGATTTCCTTGATCTGTTGCTGAGACCCTGTCGCTGATCGTCCTGCCAGACGATTTCCGTCAGGGCAGTTATACTTTGAACGTAAATTCGGAACGATTTTCGAAATTCGGTCCGCAACATAATCTGTAAGAATGCCCACACCAAAGATACAAGCCAAAAGGACCTCAAAATGAAATATTTGGATTCCGTCGCCATTTTGTTGATCGCAGGCATTTCGGTTTGCGGATGGACTTCGAATTCGTTTGCCGCGCCGGGTTCATCCAGCTCCGCGCTGATCTTCCAGGACATTGAAGCCGAGGCCGCAGCGGCTGAAGAAAAGAAACCTGATCCGCCCAAAACGGTCAAAGCCGCTACCGCGCCGATCACAATTGTCGAGAAGATCACGGCTCGCGTGGAATCGCAATCGAGTCACGAAATTCGGATCGACATGGACCAGTGGACAGATCTCGAGGTCGCCGAAGCAGTTGCCCAGGGTTCGTCCGTAAAAAAAGGTGACGCTGTTCTAAAATTCGACACCGAAGAAATCGACCAGAAGATGCGGGACGCCAAACTGGACATGCAACTCGCCCAGTTGGAAAAGGAGTTGGCCGAAGCGGAAAACGACTATGCCAACCGGATGTGGGAAATGGAACGCGAACTGGCCGAAACCAATTGGGCCGAGTCCCGGGATGACATTCAGTTTTGGCTGGAGGTCCAAAAGGGGATGACGATAGAGTCGGCCCAACGATCGTTGCAACAAAGCGAGTTCGGCGTCGAATACGCGCAGGAGGAATTGACTCAACTGGAAAAAATGTACAGCGAAGACGAGTTGACGGAAGAGTCGGAGAAGATTGTGCTTGAACGCAGCCGACGCGATTTGGACAACAGCCAGTTTTGGCTGAAGCGAAATCGTGTGGAAACCGATCGTGAGTTAAACATCGAAATTCCCCGTTCGGAAGAGCAGCAGAAACGGCAACTGCGAAAAGGAGAGCTGGAATACAACAAGGCGATGATCGATCTTCCGGCTGCAAAAAAACGACGTGAGATCAATTTCGACAAAAGCCGGTTCACCCACGAAAAAGCTGTTAAAGAATTCGAAAAACTGGAAGCGGATCACGCAAGGATGGAATTGACCGCTCCTGCAGACGGCGTGCTTTACCACGGAACCTTCAAACGGGGGGCATGGAGCAACGATTCCGGCAGCAAAATGCGACAGATCAAGGCCGACGATAAACTTGGCAACGATGTTGTCGTGATGACGGTTCTCGACCCGGGCCGGTTGCAATTGCGTTGCGATTTGACTGAGGCCCAACAGCCACTCGTAAAACCGGGCATGCAGGTTCACGTCACCTCAGACGCTTTGCCGGGAAAAAAGTTTACGGCGACTGTGCAATCAGTCAGCGATTTTCCGGTTGAAAGTGAAAATTACGATTGCGTGCTCACACTTGGGACAAAGCTGGAAGGGTTGCGTCCGGGTATGAATTGCAACGGCAAGATTGTTGTTTACGAGCAGAAGGCGGCCGTCATGGTTCCGACCGCGTCTGTATTTACGGACAACGACGGTATTTCGCATTATGTTTACAAATGGAGCAACGGCATTGCGACCCGGCATGAAATTGTGGCAGGTCGGGATCACGATTCGAAAACCGAGATTTTGGAAGGCTTGATGGCCAACGACGAAATCCTCGAAGCCAAACCTGACGACGCGAAGTAGTTTTTGACATTTGGAATGTACGACGGACGAGGACGTCCATCGTACGGTTGGAGAAGTCATGTCGATCAACTTGTTGAAATCGGTACTGGTCGCAGCAGTTCTGCTGGGTTCGCCCTGGAAGATTGCTTTCGGCCAGGACGTTGCGCAGGAAGCTCCGCAACAGGAATCCTCGCGGCAGCCGATCCTGGACGACGCCTACGATTTTTCGAAGGCTCCCGAATTACCGCCGATCGAAGCACCGACGCGTGAAGAGATTGCCGGCGCGATCACCAGGGGGGTCGACTGTTTGCTCGGCTCGCAGAATCCCGATGGATCCTGGGGATCGCACGATGCCCAGCGGCCGTTTCAGATTTACGCACCGATTCCGGGATCGCATCAGGCGTTTCGGGGTGCGGTGACGGCGATGTCGGTGACGGCACTGATTGAGTCGGGTGATGCCCGCCCGGAAACTGCCAAAGCCGTGGCTCATGGGTACGATTGGCTGGGCAAGAACATGGGCCGGGTCAAACGTGCAACAGGTGACGCGATCTACAACGTCTGGGCTCATTTGTACTCGGTTCAGGCCTTTGTGCGGCTGCACGAGAAAGTGATCAAGGATGAAGAAGGCCGAAAGACGTTGCGAGAACAGATCAGCGCTCAATTGGACATGCTGGACCGGTATGAATCAGTCGATGGCGGTTGGGGCTATTACGATTTTCGGTATCAGGCCCGCAAGCCGACCAGCGAATCGACCAGTTTCGTCAATGGTGCTGCGCTGGTTGCGATGCACGAGGCTGCTTCGATCGGCGTTCCGATGAATGAGAAGACTGTCGAACGAGCGATCAAGTCCACGGTCCGGCAACAGAAACCGGACTTCACCTATTTGTATGGGGAATACCTGGACAAGACTCCGATGATGGGCATCAATCGACCGGCCGGAAGTCTCGGTCGCAGCCAGGCTTGCAACATCGCTTTGCGTTTGTGGGGTGACCAGCAGATCACCGACAACGTGCTGAAGAACTGGCTCTATCGGCTGTACGTTCGCAACGGCTGGTTGGGCATTGGTCGCAAACGTCCGATCCCTCACGAGGCCTGGTTTCAGGTCGCTGGATATTTTTACTATTTCGGTCACTACTACGCCGCCTGGTGCATCCAGGCTTTGCCGGTGGAAGAGCAGGGCCCCTACCAGTCGCACCTGGCAAAAATCATTCTGCAATATCAGGAGCAGGACGGTTCGTGGTGGGACTATCCGCTATACGGCTATCACAAACCCTACGGCACGTCCTTCGCAATCATGACGCTTCAACGCTGTTTGCCGAAAGCAGAGAAAACGGCAACCGGGACCGAATGAATCATGGGTCCTGCGCCTGTTTGATTTCGCGAAGGGCAAGGGACCAACGCTAAACGTAACGGTTGATGTCGATCATTTCGTTGATGTTTCCGCCAATCCAGTTGGCATAGCAAATTCGATCAGGCTTGTGAATGTTCATCATTACACCCTGTTTCGGCCTCAAAACGATTCTTGTCTTGCGGCCGATTCGAGTACCGACCGGGAGCGAATACTGGTACCTGGACACCATCATGCTTAGGCAAACTTTCAAAAGGACCATGGCGTAGTTCGCAGCAACGCAATACCGGGGCCCCCCTCCGAATGGAAGGTATTGCCAGAGACTTGGCTTACAATTCAACCAGCGATCTGGTCGAAATCGAATTGGATCTGAAAAAATATCCGGATTTCGGTGGGTAGCATAGGGACTAACGGCAACCCGATCGCCGGGGTTAATTTGGATGCCACCCAATTCCGAATGTTCGACAGCTACCCTGGCCAGTGTTGGCAACGGCGGAAACAGGCGCAATGATTCTTTGATAACCCGTTCCAGCAGTTCCAGTTTTCCAATGTTTTCCAGCGTCGGCTCGCCACCGCCAAAAACCGACTGGATTTCATCGTTCAATTCTGCGCGAAGTGCAGGTTGCTGACTTAGCACAATCAGCATCCAGGTTAACGCGGTGGCGGTCGTTTCAAAACTTGCAGAAAAGAAGAACACCATCTGCCCGACAAGTTGCGGATCGCTCAATGAAGAATTGTCGCCGAATTTGGCATGAATCAGATCGCTCAAGACGTCGCGGTTTTCTGGCGAATCAGGCTGATCTCTCCGTCGCCGGATCATTTTCAACAGCGTCTGTTCCACGTCTTCGGCCGCCAAAAGCATCCTGCGAAAAGGCGCACCTGCCATATCATAGGGAAAGAGAAAATTCCATTTATTGAATGTTTGGTCAACAACCCGCTGGATTTTTCCGCTCAAGTCATCGAGACTTTCGTCCGATTCGTTCGTCAACAGGATGCGACCGGATAATCGACGCGTCAGGAGGCACAGTTCCCGCCACAATTCAATTTGGGTTCCCGGTTGCCACGTGTCCGTTTGCTCCCGGGTGATTCTAATGAATTGGCCAAAAGGTTTTGCGATCGACTTGTTGGAAAAAACCGGCTGAAGCATGGAGCGGATATCGGCGTGTTCCTTACCGCGGCTGTGTAGCAATCCCTTTCGGATGCGACTCATGGCCGAATCGGGAGGCCCGTTGAACATGTATCCGGTTGTTCGAAAGGCAGAACTCTCGCCAAGCACCGTTTGATTCTGCCGGGCACCAATTCCAACGACATATTTTCTTTTGCTCAGGTTGAACGGCGTGGGTACTGCGACGGCCGTGTCATGGCCGTATCGGTCAGCAAATCGCGTAACACAGCCTGCCGAATCCGCAAGAAACCTGGCCAGAAACGGCACAAACGAAATGCCACTCAATATGCTGGGTGTTTGATGAATTTGAGCCAGCTGAACCGACATTGCTTCATTCCTGAAAAAATTGTCGGTAGAACAGTAGCACTCTGTGGGTACACGGGAAAGCCCGATTCATCGATCAGCCAGTCAGTGGTTGCCAGCGTTTTTGGGCCCATGAAAGTGGGCCTCGCGTGGCAAATCTGCGGTTAAATGCGATGCCCGACATCGACCCAGGTTTCCCTGGCGCGGACATGCCAGATGTCCAATGATGGCCATGGCGAAACAAAAAGGCCTGACCCATTAGGCAGGGAAGCATCAGTCACTTCACGCCACGCGTTCATGCCAACCGGGCAACGTGGTGCCCAGGATTGATGTAATTCTCAAAGGCACTTTTGGCAAAAAGCCGAAAACCACGATGCAAAACGGCCCGTGCGGATTCTCGTCCGTAGACTCAAGCGGATCACGTGGAACCTGTCTCTTGTTAACGCCTGCGCCGTAACAATTGCCAAACCCGGGCAAAGCGATTACCGGGTATTCGGTACGCCCAGTCGTTCATGAATTTGCCTCCGGATTTCCAGGGGAATTCGGAGTTCTTGAGCCAGTTGTTGCAGATAGCTGGCTTCGCTTCTTTCGTCGAGATCGATGGCGATCAGCGACATCGCATAGACTTGTTGTTCCATGCCGATCGGTACCGAATCCACGAAGGCCTGGACATCCAGCGGTTGGTTGAACTCGTGGCGGAGGAAGTCGATGCTTTCGCGCGAAGTGTCCCCCAGTTTTTCTATGATCTGGTTCTGTTCATTTTCGTCGATTCTGCCGTCGGACTTCGAAGCGTTGACCATCGCACGAATCAGGACGACGGCACACTCGTTTTCGGATTGCCTGGTCGTGCCGTAGTCGGCGCTGTAATCCGTGCCGCGAGAAGGCTGGGCCTCTTGTTGCCGGGGGAAAGGGTTGTTTTGCCGGGGTGGCGTGGAGGGCCTTGATTGGATGGAAGGCGATGGCGCGGGCGATCGGTTCGAGCCCCGGTCCCTGGCAACATTCAACAGCGCCTCCAGTTCCCGGGCTTCCCGATTCATGTCGACGGGCCCCCTGGAAGAGCCGGAAGAAGACGGGGAACTGGTCGATGGCTCCGTTCCGCGACGGAAAATGTCCTTGAGCACATCCGTGCCACGTCCGGGTTGACTGGTCTTGTGCCCAAGGATTTTTCCGAGGATTTCAATTGCGTCCATTGGTCGGGACTCCTGCTTTCAAATTCAAGATGCCGGGCGAGTTGGCTCGAATCAGGGTTGCAATTCGTCGTAGTCAATTTCGAACAGTCGACGGCAACCACCGAGGTCGCCTGAACGCAATCCTTCGGTAAACCAGCGAACGCGTTGGGCCGACGTGCCATGCGTAAATCGATCCGGGACAACGAATCCCTGTGACAATTTCTGCAACGTGTCATCACCGATTTGATTGGCCGCGTTCATCGCTTCGGAGATATCCCCTTCTTCGAGGACGCTATAGTTCTTTTGGGCGTGGTGAGCCCAAACTCCGGCGAGGTAATCCGCCTGAAGTTCGAGGCGAACGGACGCACGATTGGTTTCCGTTTTGTCGCCGGAACGCCGAACCTTGTTCACCGGTTCCATCAGCCCCAACGAATTCTGAACGTGGTGCGCTACTTCGTGGGCAATCACGTAGGCCTGGGCAAAGTCACCGGGCGCATTGAGTCGCTTTCTCATCTCTTCAAAGAAGGCCGGATCGATGTAGACTTTTTGGTCTGCCGGACAATAAAACGGACCCATCGCCGCATTCGCTTGCCCGCAACCGGTCGGAGTCGAGCCGGAGAAAATCACCAGTCGGGGCGGCAGATAGTCTTGCCCGCCACTGACCCCGTCTCGAATCAACGCTGTAAAGACGTTTTCCGTGTCCTTCAATACCACTTCAATAAACTCGCGGGCCTCGTCGTCTTCACCGGGTGCCTGCTGCTGGGCAACCCGACCCTGGTGTTGATCGGGATTTCCAATCGCATCGATCAGCGGTTGCGGATCGGCCCCCATCAAGAAGGCAATGATCGTGACAACAATTACCAGCAGACTTCCACCGCCCACCATCCCGGCAACCGGCATGCCTCTGCGGTCCTCAACATTCTCACTGCGTTCACGACCCTTCCACTTCATTTCGAATACCTCCGGGATGTATGTGTGTCCTGAAAAATTGTGCGGCTTTATGTATCGCACCACAAGGGGCAATGGAAATGCCCCTTGAAAGTCCCCGCTCCCGGCTTCACTCCGCGTTGACGCAATTGAAAACGCTGCAAGCGGTATTCGATCCGTCGAGATTGCCAGAGTCAAACAGCAACGGTAGGGTCCGCTGTGCGGACCAACACTTGCGAGTTCGGTGTTGGTCCGCACAGCGGACCCTACGTCTTCTGACATCTTCGCCTGCGATCAGACTTCGATCGGATCTTCCAGAACCGGTTTCGGGGAAGCTCGTGTCACGAAGGTCGCGGGTTAGGTCTTGCCGACGACGTTCGTGAACGAAGCGGGAAACATCGCAAGTCCGGATTGTATCATGCGACCGCTCGTTCACGGGAGTGAACGGCCACGTGGCTTTTCACTCCCTTGAAAAGGGAAGAATCTCCGGCCAGGCCGCAGTACTCTCCTGGCTTCGTCAGGACACCGTCCGGTCAGCCCAGTAACCAGGCCTTTGCCTCTCGTGTGCAACTGCAATGATCTCGATCCTGGACTCCGCAAATCGATAAACAATAAAGTACGGAAATCCCTTCATCAGGTATCGTCGGGTGCCCGACTGATACTCGGGCCACGTGAGAGGATTTCGGGCGGATTGATAGGCGAGACCGTTCCAGTTCGTCCTGAAAACGTATGGCCAGTTCGTTTGTCACTGCTGCGTACCGATCATGTGCCACGACAATCTCGGCGCTTGCGTCGGGGTGGACCCAGAATGGCCGCTCATCCATTTCGCCGTTGACGTATTGCGGCCATCACGTCATCCCACGGTTTCAGATCAACCTTGCCACGATCAATGGATTCAACGCGCCGCTGGATCTCCGCAGCCCATGCCTGGTCGGCGGCCGGATCCGGTGCGGGGTCAAGGCTACGCAGCAGCGAACCGGCGATGTTCGCACGCTCAATCTCCGACAGCGACAGTGCAGCGGTCAACAATTCTTGTGGTTGAGTATCCATGCTTAAAGTTTAGCCACAGCATGTGCCAATGGCTACATTGATCGTTGGTGGGTTCATAGTTTCTTGCTGCGTCCCGCGCGATGGTCCTCGATGGCAGCGTCTGCCAGCCCATCCAGCCGCCCGGCCGCGGTGTCAGCCTCGATCTTGGCGTCCCAGCAATTCGAGTCGAACTCAAGGAACCATTCCCGAAAACGCGCAAGTTTTTC
>JAYVKA010000251.1:0-5411 GCA_043768885.1 Planctomycetota bacterium | reverse complement strand
CGAGCGGCTCAAGAGGCATATCTCAAGGGGCGTTACTACTGGAATCAGCGCGGGTCGGGGACTGGCGTTGACAAGGCGATCACGTTCTACAAACAAGCTATTGACGAAGATCCTTTGTTTGCACAGGCATACGCTGGCCTGGCTGAATCGTACGTCCTGATGAATCTGTACAACTACTATCAAACCGAAGACGCGTTCCCGATGGGCAAAGCGGCCGCGGAGCAGGCATTGAAACTGGACGGGGGGCTGACTGAAGCAGTGACAACTTTGGCCTATGTCAAATTTTATTACGAATACGATTGGGATGGCGCAGAAAAAGGGTTTCTGCGGGCCATCGACCTCAATCCGAATTACGCGACCGCCCACCAGTGGTACGGGGAATATCTGTACTTTATGGGGCGCTTCGATGAAGCCGTTCTCGAAATCGATCGGGCCGGCGAACTTGATCCGCTATCATCCATCATCAGGTCAATTCGCGGCTCCCCATGGCTTTTTGGTGGCGACTACGACCGGGCCCGCGAGGAGTTCCTGAAGGCTCTCGAACTGCATCCCAAATCTGGCGTCGCACTTTACGGGTTGGCAACCTGTTACGAACAACAATCAATGATCGATGATGCGTTGCGTGTTTACGATCAAATGCATTCGCCACCCAATGCGATCAGTCCTTCCGGACAAGCCGGTTTGGCCTACGTTCATGCGATATCAGGGGATGAGGCAGAGGCACGCTCGATCTTGCAAAAACTGATCCCCTCGAAGGGTACTCAACATTTTTCACCGTACCTGATTGCAACGATTCATGCGGGACTGGGTGAAACCGATGAAGCATTGGTCTGGCTGCAGACGGCATTCGACGAACATGATGACCGCATCACATGGATAAAGGTCGATCCAAAGCTGGACAACTTGCGAAGCGATATTCGGTTCGTCGAATTTCTTGTGGAAATCGGTCTGGCGAATTAGGGACGTACGAAGCCCGGACCTCCTGATCGGTCTTGTACCCTGGTTCGCCCGATCCTTTTCCTTGTTGACGGATAATCAAATTGAGTCTACGTTTCTTGAGTTCAAAGGCTGCATTCCAGGTGTCCAGATGAAACCCGAAAAGCCTTGCAGGCATACGGATTATCAATGAGTGATTCGCCGACGATTGTGAAATGGCATGAGCAGACTGTGGTGCGGCCGCGGGGTTGTGTGGTTTGGTTTACCGGTCTGAGCGGAAGCGGGAAGAGTACGGTTGCCAATTGTGTGGATGCGATATTGCATCGGGACGGGGTGCGGTCGTTTGTGCTGGATGGGGACAACATCCGGCATGGACTGAATGCCAGCCCGGAACTGCTCGCGAAACATCACGAAGTTGAATTTGCGAGGCGGTTTGGGTTGGGCTTTTCGGCCCAGGACCGCGAAGAAAACATTCGACGGATCGGCTGCGTGGCGGAAATTTTTTGCAGCGCGGGGCTGGTTACGTTGACGGCATTTGTCAGTCCCTACCGGCGCGACCGGATGCTGGCTCGCGAGATCGTTACGCGATCGGGTATGGCCGTGGATTTCGTCGAAGTCTTTGTCGATACGCCGCTGGACATCTGTGAACAGCGAGATCCGAAGGGGCTGTACAAGAAGGCCCGAGCCGGAGAGATTCAAGGCTTTACGGGAATCGATGATCCGTATGAAGCACCGGAGAACCCGGAAGTGCGGCTGGACGGTGGAACAGCGCCGGTTGAGGAGCTTGCGGGGCAAGTCGTCGATTATTTGAAACGGATCGGCCGGGTCGGTTGATTTGCTGGAATAAGCTTATTGCGATTGTCCGTTCCAGCCGACAGGGGCGGCGGGCAATTGTGCTGTTGCGGTGCGTTGCTCGCGAATGCTGAATTGGCCCCAGACTGGAAGGTGGTCGGAGACTTCAAGCGCCTGGTCCAAAGACAGTCCGTACAATTTTTCCAGATCGACGACGCCGCGTTGGCCGGTGAATTCGGTTGTATTCGCCGAGTCGATAACGATGTTGTCATAGGTTCGGTCTTTGCGGGTGTTCGTTGCCCACGCGTCTGGAATCAGAAACCCCTGGCGGGGCAACAGCTTGTATCCCGACATCACTTCGGGCCACGCGTTGAGGTCGCCCAGCAGAATCAAATCGTCTTCGTCGGGATATGTTTGCTGGACCATCGGAATGACTTGTTCCAGCCGCGAGAGTTCCTGGGGAACAAGGTCGGGGTCGGTGTGAATATTCATCAGCGCAAAAGTAAAAGCCTCGTTCGATGGCAGCTCGGTGGTTTGAAATCGCGTTACCATCGGTGAGCGATGAATTTTGTCCAGCGGATCCTGGGCGATAAATGGTTCGGCGATCGTCCGGATTCGGTTGGCGTTGAACAGGAAGACATATTGTTCCTTGCTGACCGTATAGCCCTGTCGGGGACCGACGATGTACTGGAAGTTATGGCCGCGTGAGTTCAGATGCTGGACGAACCACGGAATAATGTCCTGTTCGGTCGATCGGAGTTCCTGAATCGCGAGCACGTCAAAGCGGCCGGCGATGTCGATCAGGATTCCGGATACGTCGGGGCTGCTCAGTTTGGAACGGCCGAAGACCTGGATATTGAACGAGCCGATCAGGATTGTTCCCGATGGATTTGCCTGCGTGGCAGGCGATACCGGAGGATTGTTCGTGCCCGTGTATTGAGTTGGGTTGTATTGACCGGTGGTTTGCTGGCCCACGCCTGAGGTTGGGTATTGATTGCCGGTGTATCCCGCTTGTTGAACGCCGCCAGTTTGAGGGTTCGGGTTTTGCTGGCCCTGCAAAACGCCGTTGAGAACTCCGGACAAGTCGCCCTGGTTCATCGCCTGTTCGACTTTGGCCAGAGCTGGCTGATAGTTGCATCCCTGTTTGGCGAGCAAACCAAGGAGTATTGCGGCACCGGCGAACATCAACTGTTTCTTCATCGAACCGCCTCCATGCGTGTTCAAACCAGAGTCCGATGATCAACGGTCCCGTGGTTTTGGAAAGTGCCAGCCAGCGGAATTGAATTGCCGTTGCGATTTGATCTGCCGCATGAAATCCATTCGATGTGGCAACGAAAATGGCGAGGGATTCCGGCCTGGTAGCGGCGGGACGTTAGAGAAATCGTCCGCAAGAATCCAGTGAGGTACGGCGAACGCTAGCGTTTTGGAACGTACGATGGACGTTTTCATACCCTACAAATTTGCAATGTTTTCCCGCCCCGAATGGGGCAGCAACATGCCAGCCCAGGGCAGAGCAGAGCGCCGCCCTGGGATTCGATGTTTGATTCGAGCGATCGCCCTGAAAGGGCGTTACAACAATTGCATGCGTTGTTTTGCCCTTTCAGCGCGCCCTATTCGTAGTGCTTCCTTGTTCCCAGGGCGTCACTCATTCCGCCAAATCGGCGGAATTCATTTGCCCTGGGCTGGTTCTCCAAAGTTGCATGCGAGAATCTGCTGCCAAATATTTGTGGAGTCAAAAAAGACGTGTTCCGAACGCGAATCGAACTAATCGGCCCAGGCAAATCGGGGGTTGTCGATTCCCAGTTTTCGCATTTTCTTGTACAGCGTCGTGCGGTTGATACCCAACTGCTCGGCTGTCGCGGTGCGGGACCAGTCGTTGGATTCGAGCGATTTCAGAATGATTTGACGCTCTGGTTCCTCGAGGGCTTCTTTCAAAGTCAGTGGCCGATGATCGGTTGACTGGGTGGAAGCCGAAGCCATTTCCCTGGCGGCCGAATTGCGATTTGATTGGGGCTGGAGTTGATGCTGGGGCGCGATTCCGTGCGTGATGTTGGGGGGCAAGTCTTCGGGGACAATCCGCGGACCTTTACCGAGCAACACAGCCCGTTCAATTGCGTTCTGTAACTCACGGACATTTCCGGGCCAGGCGTACGATTGCAACAGATTCATGCTGGCATGTTCGAAGCCGTCAAATTTTCGCCCGTTGTCTTTGCAAAGCCGTTTCAGGAAATGGCTGGCCAGTGCAGGGATGTCGCCGGACCGATCACGAAGTGGTGGGACCTGCAAGTTGATGATGTTGATTCGATAATAAAGGTCTTCGCGGAAACGACTTTCGGCGACCGCTTTGGAAAGGTCTTCGTTGGTGGCCAGAATCACGCGGGTGTTTACATGAAAGGTTTTGGAGCCGCCAACCTGTTCAAACTCGAATTCCTGCAACACACGCAGCAGTTTCACCTGCAGTGCCTGGGAAGCGGTCGCGATTTCGTCGAGGAATATCGTGCCGCCATCGGCCAGTTTGAATTTGCCTTCGCGGTTTCCGGTCGCTCCGGTGAATGATCCGGCAACGTGTCCGAACAGTTCGCTCTCGAGCAGGTTCTCGGGCAACGCTCCGCAAGCGACTTCGACGAACGGGCCTTTGCTTCGGTCACTGCTTTGATGAATCGCGCGGGCCAGCATCGATTTACCGGTACCGCTTTCGCCTGTAACCAAAATCGTTGCCCTTGTGTCAGCAACGCTGTCGATGATTTCAAAAGTCCGCTTCATCCGCGGATCGGAACCGATAACGTGTTCGAGGCCTGTCCGCTGGTCGAGCTGCTTTCGCAGTTGTTCATTTTCGGCAACGACCTGTCGCTGGTTGAGTGCGCGGTCCAGCGCGGTCAGCAGTTCCTGGTCAATAAGTGGTTTGGTGAGCATGTCAAACGCACCGGCCTGCAAGGCATCGACCGCCGTCTCCGGTGTGCCGTAGCCGGTCATGATCAGCGACGAAGTGCCTGGGCTGAACTCGCAGACCTTATGCATGATGTCGATGCCGTCGTCGGTACCCATTCGCAGATCGATCAGCGCGAGGTCGGGCTGTTGACGCTTGGCGGTTTCAATTGCCTGCCGCCCGCTGCTGCATGGGAGAACGTCAAAACCCTGTTCCTGGAGCCACTCACCCATCGACTCGAGCAAGTGCCGGTCGTCGTCTGCAAGCAACAGTTTTGGTTTCGCCATGTTGGATTTCTGGATCATTGTTTTGGTACTTGCAAAGTGGTGCAAAAAATCAACAGCCTGTTGAAATAGATAGGTCACTGGCAGTGTTTAGCGTTGAAAACCGGTCAAAAAAGCAACCAACCATCAAATTTCGCCGGTTTTATGCGGGTTTTGCAATCCGTATGACCGCTACGGCTGGTATGATTGGTTCGTGAAGAGAGTCGCACGGTATGGCAGATGGCAAGTTCTGGCCAAATTGTGGAAAAAGGCATTCCGGATGTCCGAATCCGGAGCGGGAACGGAGAAGTCAGGCCCAGGCGTCGGGGACTTGGTGTATCGCGACACGGACGGCATTCACCGTTGAAGAGCATCCAAAATGATTCGCGTTCTGTTGATCGATGATCATCCGGTAATTGCAACCGGGCTGACGTCGCTGCTACAGGAACATTCTTTACAGGTCGCAGGGCAGGCGTTCAGGCCAGGCGAAATTT
>JAYVKA010000250.1:0-8478 GCA_043768885.1 Planctomycetota bacterium | reverse complement strand
CAGCAACAGTTTGATCTGATGTTCGAGCTGCGAGATGCTCCGCTGCTTGTCCTGGATCGCTTTGGAAAATTGCTCGACTTCGGCGGCGTGTTGGTCGCACTTGACGCGAAATAGATCCGGACGCCCGACGCAAGACTCAACATCGCGACAACTCCCGGCCCGGCAGACGCTGGATGGCGTCAAGCACCCGCTGGATCAACACAACCGAACAGCCGTCGCCGACCCGCACAGTCAGACCGCCCTGCATGGCGATCTCGACCCGATTGTCATGACCAAAAATGGCACCGGTCGATGGAGTCATTTCTGCATCGGCTCCCCTGATAACCGCTGGCTGCACCGACATTGTTTCGGACGCCGCAATAATTCTTACCGGCAGCATCCGGCCGACACCCGCGGACTGTGAATCAAGTTCCTGAATCGTTCGTCGCCATGCATAAAACGATGGTTCCGAAACACCCTCAGCCCGACAGAATTCCCGAACACTCAGCCCGTTTTGAGCATGCTCCGCCAGGACAAATCGCCAAAATGCCACTTTCTCCGCCCGCGCACGTCCCATCGCAATCTCCTTCATGTTGAAGTCCAAAAGCCTTCAACATAAATTCAATGTCAACGTGCAGTTTAAAGTACGCTCACCTACTTTCCGATGGAAAGGGCATGCTCAAACGAAACCCGAAAATTCCGCAGCAGATTGATGACCAGCTTTCGCCCGAGGTTCGGGCCTTCATTCATGAGTTGATTGGCGGCTATGAAAAACGTATCAACCAACTGGAACGGCAGCTTCGGAAGCTTACAGCCGAAAATGCTTTGCTCAGGAAACAGAATGCCGCGTTGACCAAACAGGTCGCCCTGCTGACCAAACAGGTTGAAGCATCGACTTTGCAAAATCCTTCGACCACCCCACAGAATTCTTCGCTGCCACCCAGCACGCAACACCCGCATGCCAAACCGGTGCCGAAGAAACCAAAACCTGCTCCTGGCCAGAAACCCAAAAAGCAGGGAGCCCAGCCCGGCCACACGCGCAACATGCGACTGCTGATTCCCACCGATCAATGCGACCACGTCCTGCCGCTTCGGCCCAGCCAATGCCGACGATGCAAACGCAAGCTGACGGGCATCGATCCCGCTCCGCTTCGACACCAGGTTTTTGAAATTCCCGCGCCCAAGCCGGTCATCACCGAATATCAGCAGCACCGACTGACTTGCTCCTGCGGGTGGACCGTCAAGATTCAAAACCTGGTCAGCGCCGCGCTGGCCGCGCCGTATGAAGAACTTCGCGGCCAACTGACCAGCCAGCCGCAATTGTTTGTCGATGAGTCCCCCACGAAACAGAAAAAATCCAAAGCCTGGCTGTGGGTTCAGCGGCAACCGGCTGGTGACGGGTATTTGCCAGGAGCTCGGTCGTCATCCCGAATGGTTGTGGACCTTCACGGAAGTCAAAGGGATTGAGCCGACCAACAATAATCCGGCCGAACGGGCCCTGCGTCCGGCAGTGATCCAGCGCAAGTTGAGCTTCGGCACGCAAAGTGAATCGGGCAGCCGTTTTCTGGAGCGGATGTTGACGGTCTCGGAAACCTGCCGCCTGCAAAAGCGTTCGCCCTACCAGTATGTGGTCGCCGTGATGGAAGCCAAATTCAACAACCAGCCCGCACCATCCCTGCTTCCAACTGATTACAATCAAAGCAAAAATGCTGCCTGACAAACCAGCTCAATGCCCCAACCCGTGAACGGTTACGCACTGAGCAAGCAAAAACCCCAACGCTATCGCATCAAGGAAACTCACAAGGGTCCCGAAGTCTGGGAGATTCGCTGGGAGACCTGTTGGCGAAAAACGCACAACGGCAAACTGGTCAGCCGCCAGTGCACCTTGATCGTGGCCTGCAATGTTGAAACGGGCGAAGTGAAATACTTCATCAGCAACCGGGTGCCGGGTCGCGACGGCAGGTCACTGCGGGCGCTTCTGAGAGTGGCCTTCAGCCGGGCCCAGGTCGAAGGCTGTTTCCGCGAGGCGAAAGAAGAGCTGGGAATGGATCACTTTGAATGTCGTGGCTGGCGCTGCATTCACCGGCATCTGTATGTGACGATTCTCAGCGGCCAGTTCTGCGCCCGCGTTCGGCAAAAACTTTCACCGTCCGAACTGGTCACCAGCGGCGAGCTGTTGACAGTGGAGCAGGTTCGCCGCGCCGCCAATGTCTTCATCGACACAATCCGGATGACGTCCCAAAAACGAACCAAACGCCTGAAAGAACTGGGAATCGATCCGGCAAAAATCAAATCCGTACCGCCAAAATCACCCCCGTGCTAAAATCCAGACCAAGAAAATGGCGCTGTCCAGTTAGACAGCGCCGTCAATCATTGTCTTCGCAGCGCTTATTCCGAATTGTTTGCTTCAAATGCCATGCAGGCCGTTGGACAAAAGTCTATGGGTAAGGCGACTTTGATCAAAATCTGGTTTCTCCGAATCGTCGTTACATCCGGTTTGCCGTTTTTGCAGGAACCGGTGGTGTCGGTTCGCCAGGAGTTGTCTTGCTCGCGACCGCGGGTTGAACATCGTCTTTTCGAACGGGAATCTCAACACCTTCATTCAATGTCGAAAGGAAACTTCCCGACGATACGAATACGCCAGGAAAATGTTTCGGCTCGTCCTGGCCGGGAATGAACAGCGCGTAATAGGGCAAACCCCTGGCTTCATTGCCAAGCTCCCTCAACAGCGCTTCGATTTCCGGTTGTGCGTTGGTGTTGTCTGCCTTCAAGGGCATGATGCCGTGCGCTGTAAAAAAGTCTTTTGTCCGTTTTGTGTTTAGAGCGAACCGCTCATTGGTTTTGCAAGTACCTCACCAGTCGGCGGTGAAGTCCACGAAAACCGTGTTACCCTCCGCCAGCAATTTGTCAAATTGAAATTTCGAATAGGGCTGCCAGTCCAGTTCATGCTGCGGAAGCAATACAAAAAAGGAAAACGCAATTCCCAGACCAGTGATTACGGTTCCGTAACCCCAGGCCTTGAGTTTCTCGCCCAGTTCGGCAGCGATACTCGTTTTTCCAATCCACCAGCAAGCCATTCCCAGAAACACGAGCAGGCTGAGTGTGCTGACCTGGTACTTTCGATTCACGCCCGACAGGAAGAACACGACCGTTCCCATCAGCACAAAGCCCATGATCGTCTTGAATGTCTCCATCCACATGCCAGGCCGCGGAAGCATTTTCACGAGCGCCGGGAAAAATCCGATCAACATGTAAGGCGCGGCCATTCCCAGGCCCATCGCCAGAAAAGCCATGTAGGTCAACCACCACGGCTGGGCTATTGCCCAAACCACTGCGGGAATAATCAGCGGTCCACTGCACGGCGTCGCCAAAAGCGTTGTCAGGACACCCTTCAAAAATGTTCCAGTGAATCCTTCTTTGCTCGCCGCGCCCGAACCGGCCGTGCCGACAAAACCGGGCAGCGGAATTTCCCAGATGCCAAAGAAGCTGAGCCCAAACACAAACACAACGCTCAACATGATGACCGTGAACGTGGTGTTCTTGTAAAGCTCGCCCCAACCCAGTCCAAAAAACACGGCCAGAGTCGCGAGCAAAAGAAAAATCGAAATAATGCCGAACGAAAACACGGTATTCAACCAAATCACCCGTCCCGGACTTTCGCCAGCCTGTTGCACAAACGACATGATCTTCAGACCGATCACCGGCAACACACACGGCATGAAGTTCAAAATGAATCCAGCCAGGAACGCAAGCGAGAATACCAGCGGAAGCGAATAACTTGACCATTGGCCGGCGTTCGCTTTGCCTGACAAGGCATACTTTTTGGCAAGTTCCGCGACTCCCGCGTAACCAATTTCAGAATTTGAAAACAATGCGTAAGTCGGCTTGGACGCAGCTTCGCTGTCTGCCGAAACAACAACTGGAAGCGAAAAACTGATTGCCGCTCGAGGATCACAGCCCAACTGATCGCAAGTTTGAAACGCGATCGAGCCTCCAATCTGCATATCGCCCGGCGACTGGTCGGCGGGGACAACCATTTCAAATCGCCAAGTTACCGGTTCGGCAAAGTATGGCAGCCCGCCTTTGGCTTGCGGAGGCGTCAACATTGACCCATGCGATTCAGATTTGGCAATTTCCCAGCCGTTGGATTTCGAAAAGACGATTCGGGTTGGGCTGTCAGACTCGGCTTCCCCGCCCGATTCCAGGACATAAATATGAAATCCATCGGTGGGTTGAGCCGTCAGCTCCACCACTACATTTTCACCTGGCCGAACGGTTCCAGGAGTTGCCTTGCCCGACCAAAGCACATGACCTGTGTTGGGTTTGAATTTGGCATCAGCCGCAGCAACTTCGATAACACCTTCCCAGGCGGCGATTGGTGATTCCTTGAACTGAACGCAGGTTCCAGTGGTTCCGTCTGGCAGGGATTCGCAGCATTGACCATTGACTTTTATCTCAATCTTCAATTCCTGAAGATTGGTTCCGGGCGTAATTCCAATCGGTGCGGTCCAAACCACGCCGAACTTGTGTTCTTCCTCGGGAACCGGAAACGTACCCGAGTTCTTGATGATCGGATCTGAATTTGGCTTGAATTCACCAGTCAGGACAAACCCTTCGGTTGGTGTAACCTTAATATCAGTCGGCTGAGGCCCACCGTCAGGTTGAGTAATGGAATAGATATGCCAATGGTCCTGGATCGTTGCCCGAACTGACAATTGGCCAGTTACACCATCAGGATTGGTTTTAAAATATGCAGAGACAAAAACCTTCTTGTCTGTATCTCCAAATCCAAAACCGGGTTTCCCAAAAGGGTTTTCCTGCCCGCTTGATTTTGCTTCACTACCGTAAAGAACCAAAAAAATGGTAAGCACGGCCGCCAAAAGTGTTGGGAGACCTGGGCTACGTGGCCAGGACAAAATTCGACTTTGCATAGACACAGTTTGGAACAAGTGTGGGGATTTTTGGCGGCTAACCACAGTGACCCGTCAAAAGCAGGGAAAATTAACGCGGCAAAATCAGGCTGCCTTTTGACTGAGTTGATTCAGACGATTGTACAGTGTTTTTACCGCAATTCCCAACTGTTGTGCAGCCGCAGTTTTATTGCCATTGTTGCGGTCAATCGCGTTGTCGATCGCCTCTTGCTCGATTTCCGCCAGTGTTCGGGGGGCAATTCGGATCATGGTCACCGGTGCATCGGGATCCGTCAGGTGCCTGGGCATATGCGGCGTGTCGATCGGCAGTTTGTCGCATAAAACGCTCGAATATTCGATGGTGTTCGCCAGCTCCCGAATGTTGCCGGGCCAGGACCAACGCTGCAGGACATCGAGCGCGGCGTCGGTAAAGAGGCTTTCATGCTGGTCAAGATTTCTGCGATGGCGACCGAGGAGTTCGGCTGCCAACGACGGAATATCGCTGGTTCGTTCACGAAGGGCCGGCAAGCGGACTTCGAACGTGTTGATCCGGTAAAGCAAATCCTGACGAAACTGATCCTGGTTGACCATCTCGGCCAGATCGCAATGCGTTGCCGACACAATTCGAACATCGACACGAAACGGTTTCGTATCGCCAACGCGCCGAATCTCGCCACTTTCCAACACTCGCAACAACCTCGATTGTAACGATTTCGGCAATTCGCCAATTTCGTCCAGGAACAGCGTTCCCCCATCGGCAACTTCGAACAGTCCCTGACGGTTTTCGTCGGCGCCGGTGAAGGCGCCTTTTCGATGTCCGAACAATTCGCTTTCGATCAGATTCTCCGGCAGCGATCCGCAGTTGACGGCAAGGAAAGCCTGGTCGCGGCGATTGCTTTGGGCGTGAATCGCCTGAGCCACCAATTCCTTGCCAGTTCCAGTTTCGCCCGTAATCAAAACATTCGATTCGGTCGGAGCCACACGCTCGATCAGTTCCATCACTGCTTTCATCAGTGGATGGTTGCCCACAATTTGGGGTTCGCCTTCGGCCCGCTTTAGTCGGCGAGAGAGAACCTGAATCTCGCGGCTCATCTCCAGCCGTTCCCGCACCCGCTGTACACGATTGCGCAGTTCGACCAGTGTGCAGGGCTTTTCGAGAAAATCGAGAGCGCCCAAACGCAATGCCGCAATCGCCGAATCACGAGTCGCCTTGCCGGTCAGCACGATCGCCTCGGTGTCCGGCGAATGTTCTTTCAATCGCTGGATGACTTCGATGCCTCCCATGCCTGGCATGTCGAGATCGACAATCAGCAAGTCAAAATGCTGTTGTTCGATTTTCTGCGCAGCGCAATGTCCGTCTTCGCAAACCGTGACCTTGCAGCCCATGCGGGGCAGCTCTTCGGCCATCAATTCACGCAAGCGCGGTTCGTCATCGGCAAAGAGGACGTCAAGCAGCCTGGCGTTGTTGTGTTGGGTTGTGTTCTTGTTGCTCATTTTGCTTCAAAGGTAAACAAAGCTGAAAGCGGCTTCCGGAACCGGGGCCGTTGCTTTCCACATGAAATTGTCCGCCATGTTCATCGACGATTCGCCAGGAGATCGCGAGGCCCAGCCCCGTTCCCTTGCCGTCCCGACGTCGCGTAAAAAAGGGCTCGAACAGGTTTTGCATGACCTCAGGAGTCATGCCGCAACCATTGTCGGCGACGTCGATCACCGCTTCGCCCGCGATTTCCGACAAGTGAATCTGTACGACACCGGAGCCGGAATCCGTGCTGTCCAGGGCGTTCGTCAAAAGGTTCAGGACGACTTGCCGCACTTCCTGTGGATTGGCTTCGCAATGAATTGCGCGCTCGGCTTTCAACTCAATTTTGCGATCATCGTAGTGGCCCAAAGTGCCGACCAATTCGATCACAGACTCGATGATCTCCAGCAAATCAGTCCGGACTTTTTGTGCATCACCCAGCCGCGAAAAATCGAGCAGCCCCTTGGTAATCTTCTTGCATCGAAAGGCTTCTTCCTGAATCCGCGTCAGATATTTCCGAAACGTCGCAACGTTTCCGTCGTTGCTGGTTCCACCGCTGTTTGGACTCGCCAGCAGCTCTTCAAAACGGGATTCCAGTGCCTCGGCACTCCACGCGATCGACGCCAGCGGGTTGTTGATCTCATGTGCAACTCCAGCCGCGAGCATCCCCACGCTGGCCAATTGCTCGCTGCGAATCAGTTCCCGCGATCGGGCATCGACTTCTTCGGCAAGGTTCTCGTTGATCTGCTGAAAGCTGGCGGTCATGTGATTGAAGGCTTCGGCCAAACGGGACATCTCCGTGCAGCCGTTCAGATAGATCCTGAAATCGTGATCGCCGGATGCGACCCGTTCCGAGCCGCGAATCATCTGTTGCAAAGGACGAAAAATCGCACTGCGAAACATCAACACGGTTCCAATCAGCAATCCCAGTCCAACACAACCGACGAGAGTCGTTAGCACGATGAAGCCGTGATACTCCGACCTTGCGTCTTCGGCAAAAGCATCCATGCGATCCTTCAGGAGCGAAGGCAACGTGTTGGCCATGTCCTGCATTCGTTCCAGTTCGTCTTCCAAGTCGGACAAAGCAATAGCACTTCCAAAAATCGTTTGGCCTTTGGCAATCAGGTTTTGAATTCGCACAAATGATCGTTCGATTCGTTCTACCAGGGCCCGCTCGGCAGAGGTGTCGATAATTCGGGGGTCGCCTTTCTCGGGAGATTCCAGTTGCTGTTTGTATTTGTCTTTGGCGCTCCTGAAGTCGTGAAAACACTGCAGGAATTGACGCCTGACATCCGTCTGTTCGACGGAAAATCCAAATCGGCCGGGTCGATCGACTTTTGTCTGGCATTGCAATAACGTGGCCCGGAGGTTGTTCGCCTCTTGACTGAGATTTGCTGCCAAAGGCAACTCGTTGGCTCTCAAACGAATGTCCTTGGTCAGCTTGCGAAACTTCAACATGCCGACAACCGACGACGCAGCCAACGACACCACGATCACCGACAGCGCGACAACGCCGAGGTAGAACAGGCTGCGAATTCGGTATCCGTGAAGCACGACAGTGATTCCAGTCAACGACGAATGGTTCCCGGTTTCGGCTGAGGCCAAACGGGTCGGGGACTTTAGCAAAAACCGCAAAGTCAAAAAAGTGAAACGGGGCAATTGGGGCAAACGCCAGCCGCCGATATTCCCGGCCTGCTATTGAGACTGGACTTTCCGAATCATCGCGACGCCGATTGCCATCATCACGAGATTGCCCAGCCAGACGAAAACTCCTGGAAGGTGTCCCGATTTGGCTTCGCCCACGCCAAACATCAACAACGGGTAATAGACCAGCAGAATTGGGAAAAAGCAGAGTGCGAAATTGGTCCAGAAATCAAAGCGTTGCAACTGGATCGATAGCGGAGCTCCGACAATCACGAATGCCAGGCAACTGAACCCGTTTGCCCAGCGGCGCCATGGTTCGGACTTCAGTTTGTACTCGCGAACCTGTTGCTCATGCAAATCATGAAACCGGGCACCCCATTCTGGATGAGTCACGCTGACCATGTTTCCCGCCAACATGTCGGTTGC
>JAYVKA010000249.1:0-2142 GCA_043768885.1 Planctomycetota bacterium | reverse complement strand
TCACCGGCTCCGCCACCTGTGATCGCCATAACCGCACGTTTCCAGCGAGGCATCAACTCCTGGGTTCCGGCCAATTGCGTTTCGTGAAATCCAAAGTGTGCGTTGACGAATTCGTCGGAAAGATAAGGTGCCGCCGTGTCAACAATTTGAACTTGCAGGTACATCCGCCAGGTATCGACCGGAATCTCACCGATCAGCAAACTCAGGCGATCAAAATAGCTGGGAGTTACGACGTTGACTTCGTCAACGCCGGACAATCGCGACAACTTGAAATACGTCGGCCATTCGACGGCAGGAACCGCGGTGGCCAATTCTGCAACAGTTCGTTTGTTGTAGGTCTTTTCGGAATCTCGCATTTCGACCCGTGACCATTTGATGGCGGCCAAACGCGTTTCGAGGTCCAGAACTTTCTGACCCACGTTTTCGCCTTCGATTCCACCCAGCCGAACCAGTTCATTCACATACTCGACCATTGCCGCACGATGCTCGTCGTACTTTGGATCGAGCCGATTCAAATAATATTCGCGGTCAGGAAGCATTGTCCCGCCCTGAACGATCGAGGCAAGGTATTGAGTCGAATTCTTTTCATCGACTCCGACAAAGACTCCGATGGGAGATCCGACTCCGATTACGCCCAACTTCGCGAACGACTGGACGACTTGCTGGTGATTCGCCATCTCGGAGTATTCGGAAAGGAGTTCGCTGATCGGCATCACGCCTTTTTCATTGACCGCCTTCTCGTCCATGAAGCTCTTGTAAAAGTCGCCGATCTTTTGGGCTTCGCTTCCAGGTTCTGATGTGGATGCCGCGGCCTTTTCGATCGTCGCCTTCATCCGCTCCCGCGAAAGATCGTCCAACGCGATGAACGAACCATAGTTCGATTTGTCAGCCGGAATCTCGGTGACCTTCAACCAGGTTCCGTTGACATGACGAAACAGATCGTCCTGGGCCCGAACCGACGTATCGAGAGACGAAGTGTCGAGGGAAAATCCCTGGCCAAAGACCTGCCCAACAAGAGCAACGCAGGCAATTGCAGCGAAACAGATAATCTTCATTTTTCAGGCAATTTCAACAGGAAGTGACGGGAAAACAACCCGTTCAGTTTCCGCTGAATATCCATCCATTGCAATGCCCGGATCGTAGAGCAATTGTCCCAATTGCTCACAGCCGCAATAAACTGGACAGCGTTTTTTCAATCAGCCGAAATGCGATAGCACCCGGTTTTGAAGCGACGAGAGCAGCAGCCGGAGGCCGTGCCCGGCGGCTGATCGATACGCGCATGATTATTGGCATTTCAGCGCAAGAGTGGCGTTGTGTGGCTGAGAGATTCTCAAATTCCAGGCGTACAAAAGAAAAGGCCAGTCCCCATTGGAGCTGGCCTGGTTTCTCTTCCAGATTTTGTTCGCGAACTATCGCGATTCCCTATCTCATGATCGTTACCGTGCTATCGACCTTGGAGATGATTTCCTGAATAGGACTGAGGTTCGAAGCGCGGGCTGGCCAGGTAGTGCCAACTTCCTGGTTGTTGGAGCGGACTCCGCCGTCATACCAGAACCATCCGCCTGAAATCACGCCGACGACTTCGCCGGAATCATTGAATACCGGACCGCCTGAATCACCAGCGAGCAAAGTCGCGTCGGCGTAAATCTTTTGCTCCGAAGATGGCGGGGACGCAGCAGCATTGAAGTGCCGGATGCAACACGAGAGGTCGGAGCCTCCACCCAAACCGGCGAACTCCAGAAGGTCACCGTCATCAACGGACTTTTGGGCAAGTTTTGCCGGTTCGACTTCATTCGGAATCCAGACGTGAATCAGTGCGACATCGGCCTGCTCATCATGGGCAACGACCCGGCAGTTTTTTGCTTTTCTTCCGCCGCGAAACGTAATCGCGACTTCGTTTTTGCCATCGTCATCGGCGACAACATGATAGGCCGTCAAACAGAAACCCAGCTTGCCGTTCTCGACCGTTTGTGTTTTGTCGAGGGCGATGATGACGCCGGTCCCGGTGCCTCCATTGCACGCGACCTGCACAATCGAATTGTGGTGCGTTGAATCTGCTGACCATTTCCACAAAAGTGTGTCTTTTCCTGTCTGTCCATGACAGGAACAAGCCAGCATTGAGAGGGCGAGAATAACAGGGCC
>JAYVKA010000248.1:0-10741 GCA_043768885.1 Planctomycetota bacterium | reverse complement strand
GTTCGATCAACGTCGGTGAGGGTGAAACTGTCGAGTCCGACTCCGGTGGTAAAGGAAAAATTGAGCCGTTCGTAATTGGCCAGCACGGTTGGGTTGTTGGTTGTTCCGGGGTTCATCTGAAATGCGAATCCGGTGAAAAACGACTGGTTGATTCGTGTAAAGTGTTGCGCGGTTGGCAAAGCGGTACCGATCGACGAAGACGAAATGGTCAGAAGCTGGTTGCCGAAGACTACGGTTTGGCCAAACTTTTGGCCGTCGGTCCAGCCGGTTTGATATCCGGAACCGTGATTCCAGGAACTGGTGTCGAAGGAGACCACTTCGGCGAACGTCGATTGGCAAAGCGTTACGGTCAGCAGGATCAGAATGATTGCGGCGGCGAACGATGTCCGCAGGCGCAACGCGGGGTGAAGACGACTGGAGTGTCTGGCTGGTTGGGAGAATCGCATCGGATCTTTTTGGCAAGCGTGCTGTTTACAATTGTCGTTGGTCGCATCCTTGCGCCGGGGTCGGACGGCAATCGACAAAGTCTGGGCCGTCCGAATATTCGGCATCGGTTCACACTTGCGTGGAAAATGAAAAGAATTTGCCCCGCCGTCATAACTGGGCCGGCAAAACCGGTTCATCCCGCATAAAAGCGTCATGTCGGTCAGTTCAATTGGGTCAAACAGTCGCGACCATTGACCGGGCGGTCGGCAAAGTGGATGTTCGGAGCGGAAAATTTGGCTTCTTCTGGATTGAATGAACGAGCATGGACAGGACCGAACAGTTTGAAGGCGTCTTGCGGCAGTTGCATTGTCTGAATGCCAATGATGCCGGGAAATCCGGAATTCGCCCGACGCTTTCGGCACTTTTTGAAACAGCGCTCGGTGATTCCAATGAGACGGGTGCGCTCAGTCAGGTCATTGTCGAAGGAGACCGTGTCGCCATCGCAGTGATTCATGCGATCGCTGGTGTTGAGGCGATAGTCGGCGAGTTGGCCGCACGCATCGCTGCCATCACGAAAAGTGCTTTGGACAATGACGAATCACTGTCGATTGGCTTTGTGTTTGCACCTGGGACCATGGACCCCCGTACATGTGAACGGCTGAACGAGAAAGCGAAGGGTTTTCGATGCCTGGTTCACGACCCGGAGAACGAGCAGCAACAGGCGCTGCTGGCGATTGGCTGCGAAGCGAATCCGCTGGCGATCAATCGCCAACTGTTTGATGCCGATGTGGTTCTGGTGCTTGCCAGTCCGACCGGCAAGGAATTGAGTTCGGAGCGACCGGCACTGTTTCCAGTGTTTGGTTCGGCCGATGGGAGGTCACACTATGAAAGTCAAAAACCAAAGAAACGGGTTGCTGATCGGCAAAGTGTTGAACGAAACCTCGGAGCGGATTTTCAGATTGCGGTGACTACTGGTCCGGGCGGAATGCCGGATTCGGTCTTCGCCGGAATCAGTGCCGGGATCGGCGAGCGCGTGGCGAAACGGGTCCGCGAATCATGGGCGTTAATTCCTTTGCGGGATTTTGATTTGGTTGTTTCGACGATCCAGTCTCCGTCGGGGCTCGAACCGTGGGACGAGTTGCGGGCCGCATTGAAAATCGCCAGCCAGCATGCGACTGATAATGCACCGCTGGTTGTGATTAGCCCAATCGAGCGAGCACCCGCCACTCATGTGGCCCACGAAATCGAATTGGCGATGGATGATGATGACCATGCCGGCGGCACGGCTCCCCGCGATTTGCAAGCATCGATTGGTCACCGACCTGTTTATCTGGCGTCGGGACTGGATCGGCAGACCGTCGAGGAGCTGGGCTTTGGCTATCTGGAGTCTGCGGAGGAGTTGGGCAGGCTGGTCAAGCGTTTCCCGAATTCGGGCCTGATTCGCGATGCACACAAATGCATTTCGATCGAAAATGCGAACGTGGCCGCAGAAGAAATCTGAAATATGCCCGACTGAAATCTGAGTGCTTGCAAGCGATGCAGGCGGATGGCGAATGAATCCGTTTCCCGTTGGCTTTGAGACGGAAATTTACTAACTTCCCGCCACGGAACGGCATGAGGTGTTGAGTATTGATGACGAGGGACAGGCGGCAAGCTTGTCGTTTCTGGAATCACGGGCTGGAAGTCCGTGCCACACTCGCTGGTCCAATGGATTGGATAAAACCATGATTCGATTTCAATTGAACGCCCGAATTGTTCCGTTGTGTTTGATTGGCCTGTGTTTCTTTGGCGGTTGCGGACATATGGGCTCGATGCGAAGTCCGCCCAAGCCGTTCGACCTGGGTGGAGACGAACTGCGAATTCCAGAGGCGCGCACGAATCCTTCCCGATGGCTGGATTCGTGGGAAATCGCGACTACCCAGGCCAAACGTGAAGACAAAGTTGTCGTGGCGTGTTTCACCGGAAGTGACTGGTGTTCGTGGTGCAAGCGGCTGGAAACGGAGGTTTTTGATACCCCGGAGTTTGATGAATGGGCCATGAAGAAAGCGATCCTGCTCAAGCTGGACTTTCCAAGACATTCGCGAATTGACCCGGCCGTGAAAATGCAAAATGAGGAGCTGGCGAAAAGGTACACTGACCATATTGGCGGATATCCGACGGTATTGATTTTGACTCCGGATGGAACCGTGATTGGTGAAATGGGTTACGTGGCTGGTGGCCCGACAGCGTGGATCAACCAAGCGAGCCGTTTCATGACTCCCGGCAAAACTAACGCGGGTGAATGAGTCCTTTGGACAGTCCTGCCATATTGGCATTGAAATTTCACTTTGATGGTACGACCATTCGGCAGACAACTTTGATTTCAAGTTTGTTTTCCTGTGGCTGATTTCCCACGCCACCGGCTTTGATCGTTGATTAAAAGCGAATTCTTTGAGCGTTGCTGCGCATTTCTTGCTTCGCCGAGTGTCTGGCCCGGTTTTTTCCGGACTTTGGCCCGACAGTTGCCTTAGAGGGCTGGCATTAGATGGGGCTGCGCAAAAATGTCAGCCTGGCCGGGCGGAAATGACGCCGGGAGATTCAACGATATACTGACGGGATTCCCGTAAAACAGACAAAATTGGAGGACCAATACGATGGCGGCGACGGCTACGAAAAAGGTTAAAACTTCGACCAGACTTCAACCCCTCGGAGACCGCCTGGTTGCCCGACGTGATGAATCCGAAGAGGTAACAGCGGGCGGCATCGTTCTGCCTGACTCGGCCAAAGACAAACCGACTCGCGGCATCGTGGTCAGCGTCGGAAATGGTCGTTTGTTGAAAGACGGCTCGCGTGCTCCTTTGCAAGTCAAAGAGGGCGACCGGATTCTGTTCACCAGCTACGGTCCGGACGAAATCAAAATTGGCGAAGACGATTTGCTGTTGATGCGCGAAGACGACGTGCTCGCGATTATTGGCTAGTTCCAGTCCGGGTCGGCTGATCCGGTTTTCATTCATACACTCGAAAAACAAACCGCCAACTCAGGGAGAAACTGAACCATGGCCAAGATGATTGCATTTGATCAGGAAGCCCGCGAAGCGATTCGTCGCGGCGTTTCAAAACTGGCCCGGGCCGTAAAGGTTACGCTCGGACCCAAGGGACGCAACGTAATTCTGCAAAAGAGCTTCGGCTCACCGACCGTTACCAAAGACGGCGTTAGCGTTGCGAAGGAAATCGAACTTGAAGACGTCTATGAAAACATGGGCGCTCAAATGGTTCGCGAAGTCGCGAGCAAGACCAGCGATGTGGCCGGCGACGGAACCACGACTGCAACAGTTTTGGCCGAAGCTATTTTCCTGGAAGGCCTGAAAGCGGTTACCGCTGGTGTCAATCCGATCCAGATGAAGCAAGGCATCGAGAAAGCCGTGATGGCAATTCACGAGAAGCTTTCGAAAATGTCCATCAAAATCAAGAACAAGGAAGAGATGGCCAACGTCGCTTCGGTTGCCGCGAACAACGATCGTGAGATCGGATCGCTGCTGGCCGATGCAATGGAAAAAGTTGGCAAAGACGGCGTTATCACCGTTGACGAAGGCCGAAGCCTGCACACCGAAGTCGAGTGGGTCGAAGGAATGCAGTTTGATCGCGGCTATCTCAGCCCGTACTTCGTTACCGATCCGGCCGCGATGGAATGCGTAATGGAAGACGCATACGTGCTGGTCTTCGAAAAGAAACTTTCGAGCATCAAGGATCTTGTTCCGATTCTGGAAAAAGTGGTTCAGGCTGGAAAGCCGCTGTTCATCATCGCTGAAGATGTTGACGGCGAAGCCCTGACGACTTTGGTGATCAACCGCCTGCGTGGTACGCTGAACATCTGTGCGGTCAAAGCACCGGGTTACGGCGACCGCCGCAAGTCGATGTTGGAGGACATTGCCGTGTTGACCGGTGGCCAGGCGATTTTTGAGGCACTCGGAACCAAGCTGGAAAACATCCAGTTGTCCGACCTCGGACGTGCCAAGAAGATCATTGTCGAAAAGGACAACACGACGCTGATCGAAGGTGCTGGCAAGAGTGCCGACATCAAGGCGCGCATCGACGCGATCCGTCGCGAGATCGAAAACACTGACAGCGATTACGATCGTGAGAAGCTGGAAGAGCGGCTGGCGAAACTGGCGGGTGGCGTTGCCAAAGTGAATGTTGGTGCCGCGACCGAAAGCGAAATGAAAGAGAAGAAAGCCCGCGTCGAAGACGCCTTGCACGCAACCCGTGCGGCTGTCGAAGACGGAATTTTGCCTGGTGGCGGCGTGGCATTGGTGCGTGCAGCCAGTGACGTGAAGCCTGCTGAAGGAATGTCCGATGATGAGATCACAGGTTTCAACATCGTTCTGCGTTCTTGCCGTTCACCATTGGCGATGATTGCGGAAAATGCGGGCCAGGACGGCGGAATCGTTTGCGAGCGGGTTATCGCTGGCAAAGCCAACCACGGTTACAACGCCCTGACTGATGTCTACGAAGACCTGGTCAAGGCCGGTGTGATCGACCCGACCAAGGTAACGAAGACCGCTTTGAGCAATGCAGCCAGCGTGGCGATTTTGTTGCTGACCAGCGACGCCTTGATTGCCGAAATCCCCAAAGGAGAAAAGGGCAAAAAGTCGTCTGGCGGCGGCGACTACGACATGTACTAAGTCTCTAAGCCGTAAGTCGAACGAGCTGGATTCGTTCGGAACTTGAACGACAAGAGGGCGCTCCCAATTGGAGTGCCCTTTTTTGTTGTTGCCGGAGACCTGTCTCGCCGCGATCTGTGGATACAATGGATTGCTGATCAGCCGGCTTTTCATGGAAATTTGTTCAGGATTGTTCGCTCGTGATTGAACGGGACTTGTTCGTTGGGATTGTTGCGATCGCCGCAGGAGTGTTTGTGGTGGCCGGCGGCGCGACCGGTCACGAACGATTCATGCAGGCGATGATGCCGCAGTTGCTTGTTTATCGATTCGGGGCAATCGTGGCCCGTTCCATTGTCATAGTTGTCGGCGTTGCGTTTTTGACCCTGGGTTTGTTTATTCTGCGGGGCGAATACCTGGCGGAATCAGGTCGGGGAGATCCGGCGGATTTGATCCGTTCCGGGAAACCTGCTTTTGCCGTTGCCGGATGGAGCCGATGCGATGAACCGGAATGTTGAAATCAAGGCCCGGGTTGCCGACCCGGCTGGACTGGCTGAACGAACCCGGTCGATTGCCGATGAAGGCCCGTTTGAAATCCAGCAAACGGACACGTTTTTTGTGTGTGACAACGGGCGGTTAAAGTTGCGGGTGTTTTCGCCGGACCGTTGCGAGCTGATTTTCTACCGCCGCGCAAATGTCGAGGGACCGAAAAAATCGCAGTACGTGATCGCCCGCGGCAACGAGCCGGCGACACTGCTGGAGGCGTTGACGCTGGCCTATGGCCAGGCCGGTCGCGTGGTCAAGCATCGAACGCTCTACCGGGTTGGCCAGACGAGGATTCACCTGGACCAGGTTGAGGGACTGGGTAATTTCATGGAACTCGAAGTCGTTCTGCGGGATGGCCAATCGAATTCATCAGGTGCATCAATCGCTTCTGAAATCATGCAACAACTGGGCGTTCAGGAAACGGACCTGATCGATAAAGCCTACGTGGATTTGATCGGCGAACCCGTTAGGCCATGAAAGTGATAGCGTCACTGAATTGCTTCGGCATTCTGGCAAGCTTCCCGTAATTCGCCAAACAACTTCGGGGAAATGTTGCTATCGGTTGAAACCCGAAATCTTTGTATTGTTGACACGGTCACCTGTGTGCTGGCAACCTTGATTGGCAATTTCCGGAGTTATCAATTGATCCAAGCATCAAGAAGATTTGGAATGGTCTTTTCACACCATCCGCACGAAATTTTCGCAACGGGAATGTTGTTGGAGTACCGCCCGGACCTGCTGTTCCTGTCGCACGCACATGGTTACAAGAAACTGGAAGTACAGGCCAAGGCAGGTTTGGATGCGATTGGCTTTCAGGGAACGGTTCAGTTTCTGGAAGTATCCGAGCGTGTGGCCTACGAACGTTTGCTGGAAAGCGATTTCGAATGGTTTCGTTCGATGCGAGATCAGGTTGTGGAATGGCTGTTACGGGTTCGTCCGACGGCTGTTTTTTCGGACGCATTCGAATGTTATAACCCGATTCACGATCTGTGTTCGCTGATGGTTGATTCCGCATTGAAGACCATCAAGCCGAATTCCGGGTTCGTTACGCCACAGCGATTTGAGTTCCCTTTGGCGTTTGGCGCAAAACCGGGAGCGATCATTTCGGCGTCCAGCGATCCAGAGCACAGGGTGATCGCCCATGAACTGACCGACGAACAGATTTTCATGAAACGCAAGCGATGCGGCCTGTTGATTCGAGACGTGCCGCCAGATGCCAATGTTTCGGATCATCCGGCAAAGATTGTTGCAGGATTACACCCTGACCTTTTCAGGCGGGAATTTTTCGCACCGCTTCCCCAAGATAGAAATTACTGGACAGCACCACCCGCTGGCCCCTGGAAGACATACGACGAACATGGAAGGGAGCGCGTTGCAGCCGGCCGATTCGCGCGAGCCCTTACGTTCGCCGAGCACTTCGCTCCGATGGCCCGCTCGCTGTTTGAAGCGTCGGAGGTGTCTCCGCTCAAGGTGCATGCTGCATGAGTTCACTCGTCGTTCTGATTGTCAATCGATCAATGCATGCGACCAGTGGAACCGAACTTTACGTTCGAGATCTTGCGATTGGATTGATGCGCCAGAACCATCGGCCTGTTGTGTTCACTCCCGAACCGGGATCGATCAGTGACCAACTGGCAGCGGCGGGGATTTCCGTGGTTTCCAACGTCGACGATTTGAAGGTTCGACCTGACATTGTCCATTGCCATCATGCCTGGACGACTCTCGCAGTCCTTGCCTGTTTTCCGGAAGTTCCGGCGATTTTCGTTGGGCATGATGCCAGTGCCTGGACCGACGCGCCGCCTCGATTGTCCCAGATTCGCCGTTATCTTGCAGTTGACTATGCACTTTTCGAGCGCTTCACCCGCCGGCATTTAATCCCAGAAAGAATTGTTCTGGTTGTGCCCAACGCCATCGACTTCTCGCGCATCCCGCAAAGGCAATCATTGCCGGAAAAACCGAAACGTGCTTTGTTGATCAGTAACTATTCCGGGCCGAATGAGCGGTCTGAAATTCAGGCGGCCTGTGACGCGCGCAAGATTGAATTGAAGGCCGTTGGACGCAGGTTCGGCAACATGACTTCCCGTCCAGAAGAGCTGTATCCGCAGTTCGATCTGGTTTTTGCCAAGGGAAGGAGCGTTTTGGAAGCGGCTGCAAGCGGGGCTGCTGCGGTGTATTGCGACACGTTGGGGTGCGGCCCAATGTTGGCGGGGCACGTATTGAACCTGGGCAATGGGATTTTGGCTGGCCGACATCTCATGGCAGAGCCGCTCGGACGTGAGGCCTTGATCGATCGGATCGACTCGTACGACGCGAACGAGGCAGCAATTGTTTCGGCGCGAGTCAGGGCCGAGTACGACGCAAATCATATTGTTGGAAAACTGGTCAAGATCTACCGGGACGTGATCGCAGAGCATCAACAAATCAGGATGTCCGGAAATCCGGAGGTCTCGACACGCGGAATGGCTCGGGAACTTCTCCGCTGGTCGATGCAGGCCGAAGAGGTTTTTCGAAAGCACCTTCAGGCCAATGCAAAACTGTTGCCGGACGAAAATGGAACAAGTCCGGAGTCGGCCAAATGGGGAAATGCGTTTTTGAATGACCTGGCCATCGGTCAAGGCTGGCAGGCTCCCGAAGTTGATTCAGTTGGCGGATTTTGTTGGATCGGACCTGAACCAACGGCGTGGCTTGATTTGAGAGTACCTCCTTCCGGAGCAAAAAGACTACTTTGCCGCGTTGCGCATTTTATGCACATGGAACTTTTGAAAAAGATGGAAATTTCCATCAATGGGAAACGTGTGGCGAAACGGATCTTTCGTTCAAACGAGCTCATTGTCCTCGCGATTGTTCCAGGTGAAATGGGTGGTACGACGCTGAGAGTGAAATTTACACTTCCGAAAACCATTTGTCCCAGCGACATGAATTCAGCCAGTTCCGACCATCGCAAACTGGGCGTCGCTTTTCGGCAAATCGAGCTGAAACCGGCTGGATTTCGTCTGAAAAACTGGTTGAATCAAAAGCAGTGATACATCGCGGCTGCCGGAAACTTTGGAGAAAACCTGGCGGGAACTGGCCGGTTTCGCCGGCTCGTCGGAAATTTTCACGATTTCCGCCTACCGATTACCCGGGTGTTGCAGAGCATCTACGATTATAACTTCATCGAGTTGATGTTTTGAGTTGTGTACTGCGGCGGGAGTGTAGATCGCATGAGGTTGCGCGGTACAATGCGCGTTGGGTGAGTTCAGCATTCCAAAAAATAATTCTGCTTCGTCAACGACAGGTAACAGGTATTGCCATGCATCCCAATCCACCGCCGACAGTAGACGGCGACGTCAATCACTACATCAATGATGAAGCCTTTGCGTCGCCCTGGTTTGATCATGGCGCCCGAACCGTTTTCATCAATGGGATGGGGAATGCTCCACCGGACCACAAAGAGTCCGCGCTGGCGATTTCACTTTTGCAAATGAGTCAAGTGACTGGCGTCTACAACCAGAAGGCCAGTCCTTTGGGCGATCTTGTTCAATGCCTGGGTGACAAGTTTCAGTTTGATGGTCCGCTGGCCCGTTCGCCGAGCGAGGCGCTGGACAGAATTGTTGCGAAAATGGAACAGTCCGGTCATCCGACGACCAGGGCCAAGGCGATGGAGCTGGCACTGGCACGGAATCCGGCAGCGCTGAGTTTGTTTCAGATTTTGCGAATGCCAATTTATCGCTGGTCCCCCATTTTTGCACACAGCCAGGGAAATCTGATCCTGAGCAATGTTCTGTCGGCAATTGAAGCCGTTGATGGTGAGCGTGCGATTGTTGCCCGCGAAGTGCATTCTTTCGGCTCGCCCACCGTGAACTGGCCAACGGGTCTTAAGCATCAACAGTACGCTTTCACGTTTGATCCGGTTTCCTGGTTGGCCGGTTTTGATACCAGTTTTCAAATTTCCAAATTGGGCGTTCACACCTATGAGGGTTCGCGGACATTGATAAGCCATGGATTCAAGGTCTATGCGGAGAACGATCCGGCTTTTGTGATCAACCGGTTTCGCTGGGGGAGTTTTGGGGCGACGTTCAACATGGACGAGGACGGACTGGCTGATGCCTTGGTGGCGATGAAGGCGAATCTGATTCGGGTTCACAAAATTTTCGAATACCTGGACAAAAAACACAATTCAGACGTGGACGATGTGGCTGTGTTGTACGTGAAAAAGCTTCGTCAGTCGGTTTTTTCCCACATGGTTCTGGCGGCCCTCAAGCAACATATGCCGCTCCGATCACTGCTGATTCGGGTAATGGAGGAAGGCTGGACCGGTTCCGACGAACGGGCCGCGATCAACTATCTGAAAACGGTTTGATCGGGTGTTTGAGCGAAGTGAAGTGTTTCCTGGAAGGGCTCCTGATTCCTGGCTGCCAAACCGGGAACTGGCCGGATTCAAAAAAGTTGTTTTGTAAGTCGCTGCAACGATGTGCGGTTGGCTCGCAAAGCAGTTACAATCAGGCCGGTCAAAAAAAAAAGTGGCTATCCATCTGCTTCGACATTCAGTTGCGTAATTCATTTTCGTGAACTGGACGCAGTTTCCCAATTCGAAATGGGGAAATGCTGGGCAGGCAATTCAAGATCATCCAAATCGGCAGGTCGGGATCATGTCAGACTGGCGCGGTGACAACTCTTCGGGCAAACCTTCGAAACCATCTCGTCGTGAGCCCGCAAAACCAAAAGAGAAAAAGCCCAAGGCGTCAAAGCCTGCCGGCGGTGGTGGCTGGCGGGGTAAGGGCACAACGGGTGCTTCGACCGCCGGAACGCCTGAAGCCGAAAAGAGCTGGCAGGGTGGCTATGCCGAAACCGCTCCCGTTACGGCGAGCACCGTAGGTCGATGGTTGGCGATCATGTTGCTGAGTGCGATCGCGATTGGTTCGACGGGTTTCTTTGTCTGGTGGGTATTTTATCGGGCAACTCCGCTGCCGTTGTACCTCGTTAGTGTCGGGGACTGTGCGAGTGCGGAACTTGTCGAAAACCCGTTTGGCAACGATGAGCGAAAGTCGCTTCAATCGGTCAACAATGTCAACATCAAGTACAAGGTCGATGAAACCCGGGGAAATGACAATTCGCTTTCCAAGCTTCAGTTTGAAGAATGGTTTCCCAAG
>JAYVKA010000247.1:0-15359 GCA_043768885.1 Planctomycetota bacterium | reverse complement strand
GGGCGAAGCCCAAATCAGTCTCATGCATGAATTCGCGGGAATACAAGCCCGAAGCACCAGCGATTGAATTGCGGGGAATAGGATTCACTCGCTGGCGCTTCGGATTCGTACTGACTCGTTTCTTCCAAACCGACACCGTTCTGACGCAGAACCCCGGACTTGCCCGCTGCATTTCGTGAACCGCTGCAACTCCGTTTCGAAAGACAGCCGCCAGCGGAATGGGTTCAGTGCTGGTTCGGTGTGGATGGGGGGCTGGGCAATTCGACTTTCCATTACCGCCGGGAACGGATAGTTTTTAGGGACAGGGGAGATGGTTGGCGGCTACCGCTCCCGAAGTTCCAGATTCGACCGCCCGTTTGCACCCTTTCAGCGTTTCAAAACCATGCACTCCACCGTTCTGTTCCGGAATTCCTGCCCGACATTCGTTATTGTTGCCTTCTGGTCCTGCACTGTCGGCCTGGCCCAGGACGCCCAACTGAAACAGTCCCTCAAAATCTTGCCGGTCCACGCCGAAGAGGAGGAGTATGAGACACCGGACGACGCGGCAATGAAGGGCTGTACGATCGAATCGTCCAGCGCGTCGCTCAAGGTTCCGGGCTGGGTCGTGAAGGATGGGGGGGGGCGGTTGCTGCGGTTGTTCCTGGACACGGACGGCGACAACAAGCTGGATCAATGGTCGTACTTCCGGAACGGCATCGAGGTCTATCGCGATCTGGATACGGACAAGAACGAGAAGAAGGACCAACACCGCTGGATGGCGACCGCCGGGACACGCTGGGGAATCGACAAGGACGAGGACGGCAAGATCGACAGCTGGAAAATCATCAGCGGTGAAGAGGTCGCGGTCGAGATTTTCAATGCGGTGAAGACGGCGGACAAAGGTCGCTTTGCGGCGCTGCTTCCGACCAGCGAGGAGGTGCGGTCGTTGCGGCTGGGCGAGACGATGAACGGGAAGGTCGAGGCGGCGCTGAAGAAAGCGGCGGCCGGGTTCGATGCTTTTGCAAAGAGTCAAAAGGCGATCACAAGCAAGTCAGAGTTTGTCCATTTCGGTTCGTCCCGTCCGAGTCTGGCGATTGCCGGATCAAATGGACTGGAGCAGGACGTCATTGCATATGATCACGCGACGGCAGTCTTCGAGACGGGCGAAGACCTCGAGCAGTTGATGCTGGGGACGATCGTTCGAGTCGGAGACGCCTGGCGGGCGATCGAGTTGCCGGTAATCATCGACGAGCAGAACGCAATCAGTAACGGAGGTATCTTTGTTCCGCTGCCCGGTGTCGGTGACAGCGTTGTGATGGGGGACAACTCGGGCCAGAACGAGCTGTTTGAAAAATGGCAAGCACTGGACGAGAAACTGACCGGTGCGAAACCGGGTGCGGAAACGGAGCAACTGCAGGAAGAACGTGCCGACGCTCTGATGGAACTGGTGAAGGGAAGCGGGACCGAAGAGAACCGCAAGAACTGGGCCCGCCAGTTGGCTGACACCGTTTCAGCAGCTTACGCGGAAGGAGCGTTCGAGGGGGGACTGAAGAAGCTGGAAAAACTCTCCGGACAATTGAAGGCCGCTGGTGCCGAGTCCGAAGTCGCCTATTTCGGTTGGTGTGCGTTGTCCGCAAAATACACTCGCGATTTTCGCAGCAGCGGCAGTGACAAATCGGAAGCGACGGCCAATTTCATGAAGGCTCTGGAAAAGTTTGTCGACGACCATCCCGAGAGCGAATTTTCCGCCGAAGCGTTGATGCAGCTGGCGATCTACACCGAAGTCAACAGCAGCGGCGGAGACGAGAAGGCGGTCGAGCTGTATGCGCGGCTGGAAAAATCGTTTCCCGATTCGCCGTACGCGAAACGTGCGTCCGGCGCAAAAGTGCGACTGACCGCGACAGGAAAACAGATCCCGTTTCGCGGCAGCACGTTTGGCGGAAAGCCGTTCGACCTGGACGACCGAACGCTTCGCGGAAAAATAGTGGTGCTCTATTTCTGGTCAACGATTTCTCCCACCAGCGAAACGGATTTTGAGGAACTGCAACGACTGGCCGCCAAATACAAAAACGAATTGGTAATCGTCGGAGCAAACCTGGACTCGGAGAAAGGGGAGGCCGAATCGTTTTTGAAAAAGAACCCCAACGCGAGCTGGATCAATCTGTTCGAACCAGGCGGAATGGAAACCAGCCCGCTCGCCCTGCAACTGGGAATCACCGCACCACCCGTTGTCGTCCTGGTCGATGGCGAAGGCAAGGTCGTGGATACCGCAATGTCTGTCCCGGAACTCGACCGCAGCGTCCAGCGTTTGATGCGGTAAGCGAATTCGGGCGGCAGTCGAAATTGGGCATAAACCGGATCGACCGAATGTCGCTTTCCGATGTCGCTATTGGACCAATCCCGCCAACTGGACCAATCCCGCCAACTTGCCTGGCGGTTCGTTCGGATTCAAACTAGATTGACAGGCCTCGGCATTCCACCTCCTCCCACCCTGGCGGCAGAGCCGCCTGGGTGGGAGGAGGTGGTAGGGCGGTGTGGCTGTCGCACGGTGTGTAAGGCAAACCCGAACGATCCGCCGAACAAGTCGGCGGGATTCAAAAACCAGATTGCCACTTGTTTCCAATCGACGTAGCTGGACGAACCCATGCCGAAGATATCGCGCAAATTATTGTTGTCGGCAATCGTGTTCGTTTGTTTGGCATATGTGGCCGGACAAGCCATAGCGCAGGAACCGGTTTCGGAATCGTTGCGAACGGAATTCAACCTCGACCTGTTTTACAAAAAAGTAATCTTCGTCGGCGAGTTTCCGGTGCTTGGTTCCGACAAGGTTTCCGACGCGGCGATGGCCGAAGCGGCTTGGATCGTTCGGCAGATGACTTCGCATCGGCCGGAACTGCTGGCTGCCCTGGCCGAATCCAAAACCCGAATGGCGGTGATGGCGCATAACGAATACACGACAGATATCCCCGAGCATTCGAAACTGGAATCGAGGGTTTACTGGGACCGGCGAGCACGAGGGCTAGGGGCAACGCCTTCGGCACCGGCGGTCAGCTGCGCCGAAGAAAACCTCCTTTGCTTTGATGGCGATCCTTACTGGAACGAAAACATTTGCATCCACGAGTTTGCACACGCACTTCATGGGATGGCGATGAGGCGGCTGGACAAGACCTTTGACGGGCGATTGAGGAAGGCATTTCGTGAAGCGACGGAGAACGGACAGTGGGCTGGCACCTATGCCGGAACCAATGCCGAAGAATATTTTGCCGAAGGAACCCAGTCGTGGTTCGATGACAATCGTGAAAACGATGCCTTGCACAATCACGTCAACACACGGGCCGAGCTGTTGGAATATGACCCGCCGTTGGCGGAGTTGTGCCGTGAAGTCTACGGCGATGGTGAATGGCGATATTGGAAACCGGCCAGGAGAGCCGCCGAAGATCGCGCGCATCTGGGCAAATTCCCGGTGCCGAATGCGCCGCGATTTCGCTGGCGGGCCGAGCCGATTCCAGATCGTCCGGTGGTGCTGATTCAAACTGCGATTGGCGATATCGAACTGGAGCTGGACGCCCTGGCCGCTCCGAAAACCGTTGCCAATTTCTTGCATTACGTTCATGAAGGGCTGTACGCGGACGGCGAGTTTTTCCGAACCGTTCGGCTGGACAACCAGGCGGGAAGCGAGTTTTTGATCGAAGTCATTCAGGGTTCCGCCAACCCGGCGAAGCGGCCTGAATTTCCCGGTCCCATCCAACTGGAACGGACCAGCGAAACCGGGTTGAATCATTTGTCGGGAATGATCTCGATGGCGCGTTCAGATCCAGACTCGGCGCAGGATCATTTCTTTATCTGTATCGGCGACCAGCCCGAACTTGATTTCGGTGGGCGCCGAAATCCCGACGGACAGGGGTTTGCCGCTTTTGGGATTGTGACCAAAGGGATGGACATCGTCAAAACAATCCACCAGTCAAAAACCAAGAGCGGCTCCCAAACCCTCGCGCCGACAATCCGGATCCAGCGCGCCATTCGAAGGAATTAAGGCTCTTCCCGATCGTGACCGGCGATTTCCCTTGCAACTGTGTTTGTTTTCTGGCAAATTGAAATTGGCCTGCCGGGAAGCAGGTCACCAGGGGGGTGTAGCTCAATTGGGAGAGCGCTGCGTTCGCAATGCAGAGGTTGTGGGTTCGAGTCCCATCATCTCCATTTGGACAGTTTCCAGTTGACAGGAAGTTGACCTCCGTCCCGAATTGCCCCAGGCCAAAACGCTTTTTGGATGGAATGGTTCTTCGGCGATTTTGCCGAAAACAATTCCACTCCTCCAGTCTCACAGCGACTGCTGCATTTTTTTGCGGTGGCAGTTGGCAACCGTCGTTGTTTCGAAGCCAGCCATGACGCTCCCACCAGGCCGAAACCAACCAGGCCGATTCCAGCCGCGGTAAGAAACCAGGTGCCTTCGAACGACATGAGTCGCATCTCTTTCGCGACTGCCGCTTCCTATTTGGCCTGTGCTTCCGGAGTGGTGCTCAGACCACCGACCATTGCGTAATCCTCCCGCTTCGCCTTGGCAATCCGGACTTAAGACGACTTTGCATTGCCATTCCAGAAACCGACTGTTGATCCGGGGATCAACAGTATTCCGACGATTCGTAACCATTTTCCCATGTATGTTTCCTCATTTCACATCCGAATATCAATGGAAGCGATCTATGAGTTTGGTGATCGCGCCGAAATTCAACTGCGCGGCCTGCGCAGTTTCAATCCGGCCAGCAAGCCGATTAGAAACATGCCCGTCGCCGGTTCGGGGATTGCATTAACAAAAGTCCGGAAGCCGTGATCCTGGCTGGGAGATATCAATTGCCAGGGGTTGGAACCATACATGGCGACGGCATCTCCGCCCGTGTACTCGATCGATTGTCCCTGGTCGGTCAACAGGAAATAGGGCCCCGTCCCTGATGCCGCCGTAATGCTGAACGCAAGGATACTGCCGGGGTTGGCTGCCAATCCAAACGAACTGAGATCAAACGAAACCATTGCGGCAGCGTTTAATGGAACATTGGCCTCCGGAATCGAGACGAGGGCCAAAGGCGAACCTGTGGGCAGTCCCCCTGACGTGTTGAACACTCTCATCACGGGGTTACCAGTGGGATCAAAGATACCCCCAAGGCGAAACATCAATACATCGATGTGGTCCAGAGTGCCAGCGATGCCGACCGTAAACGTTTGGCCCATTTGGGAAACGTCTCCGTTGGTACTGTTTCCGATGGAACTGGTGAAGGAATGCTGCTGATCCAGAACAATGTCCCCCTTTGCGTCAACCGCGAGGAACAGACTCATCAGAAGCACTCCGGTACCGATCACTTTCATTGTTTGGACTCCCCCGTGTTATTGGTTCAGGAGGTCCCGAACCAGCACTTGATATGGGCCTCCCAAAGTGAAGAAGTGCCGGTCGGTTCCGGGGATTTCAGGAATTGCCAAAAAAATTCAAAATTCCCAAAGAACCCGGATCGCCAGCCATTTCGGCAGAAAGCACCCTAAGACTCCCGGGATGTTTCGTAGCCGATGAAAAATTTCAGAACACCTGTTCTGAGGTGATTCGGAACCGCAAAGACAACTGTTCTGCAAGGAATGGCCAGTTAATTGGCACTCCGTTGGCAGACGGACTGGTCTTTATCGAACCAATTCCTCCAGTTCTTCCGGGGAGTGAATTCGACGAAGTTCGGACCAGTCGTCGGAGGTCTTCAGATGGTCGCGACGATCGTCGTCGGACATCAGCCCGTCGCTATCCAGTTTCCCGAGCAAGTCCCAGGCGCGCGACACGTTGGCTTCAATGACTGCCGCCTTCTGATCGTTCAAACCGGAATCCGGTTGTCGGCTGTGGGCCTTTGCCAACAACGCCCAGCAAACGGCCTGAAGGAATTTTTCGTTGGGGGCAAGCGCCGATTCGTCGATCAGTTCGATTTCCGTTTGGGCGATTTCGATATCACCGGATCGAGCAAGGGAACAGAGTCGCATTTGCTGGCAGTAGGTTTTCATGTCAGACCCGGTTGCGAGTTCAACGGCTTCCTTCCACTCGACTGCGGCTTTCACATGACCGTCTTGCCCCCCCAGCAAACTGGCACGGTTGGCGGTTACGAGAAACAAATTCTGTCGCAACAAGGCCCGGTTCGGTTCCTGCTTCAAAGCATTGAGCAACAATTCCCTGGCGCGGGTACAGGCCGCGACTGCTTCGTCCGTCCGTCCAATCCCCTGCAGGCAATTGCTGTGGTTCAGCAATCCACTCGACAGATCTTCCACCACCGATTTGCTGTCCGGCGAATTGGCAAGGAGCTGCTCCAAAGTTTCCAGCGCCAAACGGAAATTCCCGTCTGCAATTTCCAGGTTGCCCCGTCCCAGCTCGATCGATGCCAGGTTGATGCGCGTTCCGGCAGCGGCTTGCCGACTATCGGCCACGTTGATGGACTCCAATGCCAAAGCGTCCCAGATCCGAACGGCCTCTTCGTACACGGTGACGGCCCGATCCGGATGCCCCTGAACTTGCAAAGCCGCGCCAAGATTCATCAGGCTCCAGGCCACTCCTCCCCGGCGAGTCGGATTGTCAGGAGCCTTTTCGGCCAACTTTCGATGGATTTTCAGCGCCTGTTCCATGTATTCAATGCCCTGCGAATGATCGGTCGAGGGAGGCAGGCTGACCGCGAGTTTATTGAGAGCTGCGGCCTGTTGTTCCATCGCTTCGTCGGCCACCAGCGGATCCGAATGCAATTCCCTGCAAATGCCAACTGCATGGCCGAGGTGCGATTCGGCCTCGCTGGTTTTTCCCAGGACTATGGCGATCGTTCCTGCCAAAATCTCCGCTTTGGCCAGATCCAGTCGACTGCGTTCCGTCGGGTCAACTGTAGCGAGTTCGTCGAAGAGTGCGAGCGCCTGTTCGGTCTGCTTGGCCGACAGGTCCGCAAGTTGCGGAATCGAGGCTGTCTGGTCGGTGTTCAACAGGTTCAACATTTTCCAGAGCGTTTCCCGTGTCGATTCGTATCGCGCCTGGGCCGTCTGTTTTTGATCGCGCAATTGGGCGTTGTGATAGATCCCGGCAGCCGGTACTGCCATGATCGCCAACCCCAGCAGCGAACCGGCAAGTGCTTTCCAGGGATTCCTTCGGCACCAGCGAATCGCGCGTTCTGTTCGAGAAACCGCGCGCGATGCGATTGGCTTGCCGTTCAGAAAGCGGTCCAGGTCATCCGCCAGTTCTGCTGCCGATGAAAATCGTTGCGCCGGGTTCTTGGCCAGGCACCTGTGGCAAATCACGGCGAGATCGCGCGGCACTAAATGACGCAACACCTGAATTGACGGCGGGTCGCTCTGCGCGACAGCGGTCAGGATTTCCAGATGCGAGCTGCCGATAAACGGCGGACGCCCGGTCAAGCCCTGGTAAAAAACCGTGCCCAGCCCATACACATCCACCGCTGCGTTTCCTTCTTCACCGTGTTTGGTCCCGATCATTTCAGGAGCGAGGTAAGCGGGCGTGCCCAGCGTTTCGCCCGTCCTGGTTTTGAAAAGTGAATCACTTTCAAACTTGGCCAGTCCGAAATCGACGATCTTGGGGACGAATTGATGATCCTCAGTGCCCTCTCCGTTTCGTGCCAACAAAACATTCTGCGGTTTCAAATCGCGGTGAAAAATCGAACGCTGATGGGCATAGTCCAATGCGTGAGCAAGACCGCGAATCCAGGTGGCAACCAGCCGCGGTTCCACCGGGCCCCGTTCCAATCGCCGGGCAAGCGACAGGCCATCCACAAGTTCCATGGCCAAAAACGGGGCACCTTCCTGTTCGCCAAAATCATAGACCTTGACGATTTGCGGATGATCCAGCAGCGCCAGCGTGTGTGCTTCCCGGCGAAAACGGGCCAGTTCAGCCGGAGATGCCCGCGCACCGGAAATCAGCACTTTCCAGGCAAGCAACCGGTCCAGTCCAGCCTGTCGTGCCTTGTAAACCACTCCTGATCCGCCCCGGCCAATTTCTTCGATGACCTCGTATCGGGCTGAACCGGTTTTGATCGCGATGTTACTGCCTTCCGCCCAATTGGCAACGGTCGCTTCGGTCTCGCCTGGTGAAAGCTCCGCAAGGTAACTGCAGCACACATGGCAGTCGGCCACGTGCTCCTCAACCGCAGTCATGATCAACTCGTCTTCGATCATTCCGGACGCGAAATCATGAAGGATGAATTTCCCCGGATGTTGATCGTCAGTACCGTCCCAGCGATTCATGGCCTGAACGCCCAATTTAAAATGTCTCGATAAGGTCTTTGCCAAGGATTCGCAACCGCCGCAATACCCGCGATTTGGCAATCACGATCGCGTTGATACTGACACCAAGTTGGGCCGAAGCCTCTTGCGGCGAAATGTTTCCAATCGTCAAAAGCTGAAAGGCCTTCCACGTTGTTTCCGTGAATTCCGGCTTGATCAACTCAAGCAATCGGCCCAACAGGTACTGATCATGCTCCGAATCCCATTGAGATTCCATTTCATCAGGGGCAGAAATGGAATCCTCGAAGTGTTCGGGTGCCATCGACGATACCGCAGACCGTTTCTGCATCGACTGAAAATATTGCCAGGTTTGTTGGGAAACGATTTGCCTAAGCCATTTGCGAAACGCCCCACAGCGGCCATTGTGGGAAAACGACGGAAAGGCCCGAAAGACCCGCGAAAGAATTTCCTGAGTGACGTCGTCGACATCCTTCATCTCGATCTTGCGAGCCAGCAGATGGCGTCGAATAAACGGCTGGTAAATTCTGCAAAACACCTCCCAGTCCTGTGCGCTATTCGCAGTCTGCAATCGATCCAAAAGTGATCGGGATGTGTCGGTGGACATTTGGTTCCCAACTTGCCTGACTTAAACGGGCCTCTATACCATCCCTGCAATTTCCCATTGTGACTGTCCCAAAAACAAAAACAATGTTTGGAAGAGCCAATTCCTTCGCCAGGCAGTTTTTGTTTCTGAAAATTGAGGTTATACTCTGGGGGAACCATCAAGCTTTCAGCCCTCCGCGGATCAGATCGAATCCGCACCATTATGCGAAATCACGAATCGGGCAAGTCCCGGTTGCGACGTCAGATTGCCTTTCAGGCTGCGCAGCTGATGTACCGTCGCGAGGAGACGGAGTATTACCGTGCCAAGATGAAGGCCGCGCGAAGCGTCATCAAGGGCTGGGTCAAGCCGGTCGATCTGCCGAGCAACGCCGAGATTCGCGATGAAGTTCAGCTGCTGGCGCGAATGATCGAAGGCCAGTCCCGCAACGACAATCTTTTTCAAATGCGGATCGACGCGCTGCGCATGATGCGATGGCTGGACCGGTTCCATCCGCGATTGATCGGCAGTGTTTTGACTGGACATGTTCGCAGCGGTTCGGATATCGATCTGCATTTGTTTTCGGACAGTGTGCCGGCGGTGCTGAGCGATCTCGATCATCACGGGATGGCATACGAGTTGGTTGTGAAGCAAATCAACAAGGACGGTGAGAACCGGACATTCAAACACCTGATCGTGAATGACACGTTCCGGTTTGAGTTGACGGTCTATCCCCTGTCGGCGCGCAACGAGATTTCAAAAAGCTCGATCACGGGCAAGGCGATCGAAAGGGCAAGTATTGCCGAGTTGGAGCAATTCCTGGCCAGCGAGTATCCTGACTCGAATGTGGAACAGGCTGTCCAGGCTTCGTCGGAAAAGCCGGACCGGTTTCAGGTTTTCCATTCCCTGTTGCTTCCGCTGGAGAATGTCAAACAGGATCCGCGTTGGCATCCCGAAGGAGACGTTCTGTATCACACGTTGCAGGTTTACGACCTTGTATGTGATGCAGTTCCGTATGACGAGGAAATGTTGCTCGCGGCCTTGTTGCATGACGTTGGCAAGGGAATCGATGCACAGAATCATGTCTACAGCGGACTGGAGGCGGTGGCTGAGTTTGTCACGGAGCGGACAGCCTGGCTGATCGAACAACACATGCTGGCTCATCAACTGTTCGACCGGACGATTGGCGCCAGGGCCCGCCGGCGGCTGGAACAAAACGAATGGTTCGACGACTTGGTGTTGCTGGGCAAGTGCGATCGGGCTGGACGGGTTCCGGGAGCCGAAACAACGGAACTCGAAGCGGCGATTGATTACATTCGCGAGCTGGATCGGATGTAGTTCCGGAACATACTCATTCCCGATTCGCTGGTAACGGTTTTTTGGATTTCACCAGCGGGAAAGCACTAACGAGCGGCCGGTTTCGCGATTCCTGGCAAGAATGGCGATACCATCCCGATAACTTCTCCGGCAAAATCTGCGCTCGCACGAAATGCAGGGGCGAACACATGGAGCCCTGCTTCCCGTCCATACTCTCAACACAATCCATTTAGACATGAAGTTGAATCGTAATGGCGTATCGGCGCTTGAGTATGTCGTCATGTTGGTCGGGATTGTGTTGATGGTAGTTGTTGTGCTTTCGTATACGACCGGCAACGGAATGCAGGCCCTCTCAAGACTGAGTAACAATCTCGCAGTTGATTTCCCGGAAGGGACGCATCCCGAAGGTCAGTTGGCGCAACGTGCGGCGGTCCAAGCGGAACAAGCCGCTTCTCCTGTCGCGAACATGTTGATGTTGTTTGGCGTTTTTGTGCTTGGCTGTGCCGTCACGCTCGTTTTCTACATTCGAAAACGGCAACGCGAGTTGCGAGAATTGGCTTTGGCCAGCAAGCGGAAGCATCGTCACAAACCCAAAGATGACGAAGTGATCCGGCGTCGGATGGAAGAAAAACGGTTTTCGCTCAATCGGGTCCTGGGAAATCAGTGGTCTTCGATTGTCAAAGCCGAAATTCGTGTCGGTGATCTGATGACTACCAAACTGATAACGGTCCGCGAAGACGAACTGACGTCGGAGATCGAAGCCAGATTGCTTGCCGAGCAGGTACATCATGTCCTCGTCGAGGACCGTCTTGGGCATTTCAGAGGCATCATTAGTGACCGGGACTTGCAACGCAGGCCGGGCAAAACAGCGTTCGAAGTCATGACCTGTGATCCGCTGAGCGTTCGACCGGACACCGACATCAAACATGCCCTGACCATGATTCTGATTCATGGCTTCTCGGCTCTGCCCGTTGTCGAGGACTGCAAACTGGTTGGGATTGTGACAACCAGCGATTTGATCGCCACTTTGCATTGCACGCTGGTTCGGCTGATGGAATTGTCTTACATGCTCAAATCCGAAGACGGTCGCGAGATATTTTCGAAGTCACTCTGACTCGATTTGCGTTGAACTGCCAGTGAAGTCATGGTTTTGCTGGCAAAGATCAGGCATGCATTGTTCCGGCCAATTGGCCAAATCCACCAGTTGCCAGCTTGTTTTTGAGCGGAACCTAAACATCCAGGGGTTGCGCGTCGATAAACCCTGATGACCAGGCAGACTTTGCGGTCTGCGGCGACTCTATCATCACCTCTGATTTTCCAACCTGTTTAACGGGTCGCCATCGGTGAATTGAACATTGCCGGAATTTTTTCCGGCTGTGTCATCGTCTGGCAACATTGCGCCCGGTTTCCATCTGGATGCCCGGCCAATCCGGTCGTTCCTCATTCGGCAGATCGTCACCAAGTATTACTTGGTGCCGGACGTCACTGCATGCTGGAACTTTCCCAGGGTCTCACCGGTATCGGGAACAGGAAAATGGCGGAACAGGAAAACACAGAAGACAAGAAGCCAGGTGGCAAATCCGGCATGGTGATGATGGTCGTCGTCGGAGCTCTGGCCATTGGAGGCGGTGTCGCAACACCATTGTTGCTTGCGCAAATGGGCGGAAGTGGAGGCGGGGCCGCGGCTGCGGGCGGACACACGAGCAGTACAGGAAGCGGACACGGTAGTGGGCACGGCAGTACGGACCATTCGGCGGTTGCTGATTCGACTGGCGGGGAGATTCCTGAACCGAACGCAAAGACGGCCTTCATCGAATTTGAGGAGATCGTCGTCAACCTCGATGAATCGAGATACAACCGCTATCTGAAGCTGAATTTTTCGCTGCAAGTCGCTGACTCGCAAAAATCCTCAGTAGAAAGACTGCTCGAAGAGAAAAAGGCGGTGCTAAAAAACTGGCTTATAAGCCACCTGGCGGACAAGAGCCTTGAAGACATTCGCGGCAAGTTTGGTCACAACCGCTTGCGCCGGGAGATTCACGACCACTTCAATATGACCCTGTTCGATGATGGAATCGAACGGGTCCAGGACATTCTGTTCAGGGACATTAACATCCAATGACGCAAGTCGATTGCAGAAAATTCGATTTTCGCAAGTCAGGTTTTATCGATCCGGCGATTGCCCGGTTGATCAAACTCTGGATGGGAAAAACTGCGCAGCTGTTCCTGAAACGCTGGGAAGAGATGGCTCCGGAACCCGTGAAGATGCGGGCCGAGGCTCCGTTTACGCAATCGTTCGAGACGCTGATCGATGGACTGGCCGAACTGGCTACGGGGTGTGTGATTTCAGTCGGTCCAGAAAAAATGGCTTCGGTTCTGACCGTGAACCAGCCCGGGATTCAGGCCCTGATCAGCCAAATTCTGTGCGATCCTTTGGAAACGATGCCCGAGCCGCGCGAATTGACCAGCATAGAAGTGGAACTGGCAGAATTGTTGTTCGACGGAATCGCCTCGGCAGCCAGTGAAGCCTGGCCACAAAAAGATCCTTTGCCAATCGAATCAGGACGGGTCGAATCGCAGCCAGGAAAATTGCGACTGTTCGGCGGCAATGAATTCATGATCGTTGCGCCACTGGCTGTTGAATCGTCGGCTGGAACAGTTGTTTTCGAATGGTCCGTTCCACGGGCGGGTCTGGCAAAGTTGTTGGCTCCGTTGGTGGGTTCAACACCCGCTCAAAAATCTGCGACAGCCAGCCCGCTCGATGGCGTGCTGCGAATTCCACTCGACATCCGGGTCACGCTGGGGACTGCCGACCTGGCCATGACCGAGTTGTGTCAGTTGGGGGTTGGTGACGTAATTGTTTTGAATCAATCCATCTCCGATCCGCTTTCGGCAACGATTGGCGGCGAAAGAGTTTTCGTGGGTTGGCCAGGCCGGGTTGGAAACATCCAGGCTCTTAAAGTCTCCGAAGGAATCTGACGGAACCGATTCATGACAACCAAAGAACCAACAACAGGCAAACCAGCGACTGATAAAGCTGCAACAGCTGATCAGGAAAAGGGCGACTCCACGTCGGAGAATGTGGAAGTCCAGCAAGCCGATTTTGCACCGGTCCAGGATGAATCCGGAACAGGCGCGGCCGGTACGCCCATCTCCCGTTTCCATGACGTTCAGGTCAGCGTAAGCGCAGAGTTGGGCAAAGCCCAGATTTCGATTCGCAGGTTGTTGCAAATGGGAAGCGGCAGCGTGATCGAACTCGATCGAAGCATCAGCAGCCCTGTTGAGATATTCGCACACGGTGTTCCGCTGGCGTGTGGCGAAGTCGTCGTGGTCAACGACTGCTTTGCGATTCGCATCAGCGAAATCTATCCCTCTCCGCCAACCACAGGTGGAAAATCATGATGATCAAATTGAAATTCCGGGTTTTTTTGACTGCAATGACCACCATTTTTGCAGCTTTTGCAATTTGCGGCCAAACGGTAGACGGTTGCCAAACGCAAAAGGACTCGTCGGGAAATCCGCTTCGCAGTTTCCAGGCTCCGATACCTGCCGATCAGGTTCAACCCCAACAACTTGAAATCGAGCCCGCACCGGATGCCGGTTTTGATGCTGCTGCCAATCGTCCGGTTTCAGCCGTTCCAGGTGGGATTTATTCGCTGTTGGAACCGGTTTCGGGCCCAGACTCGCTGCTGGAACAGGAAAAGCCGGCGGTTCATGTTGCGGAAGACTGCGGCGAGTTGAGTGAGTTGCCGACTCCAGCTGAAGCCGCAAATTCAGGAGCTGCCGGATTGTTTTTCGATCGACAAGTGCGTCCGGCCAGTCACAACGGGTTGGCGACGGAGGCAACCGGGGAAGGGCACGTTCCGTTTGGCGGTCCGGCCAGCCTGGATATTCCGGACTCGGTTCGAAAGATTGCCATGGCAACCGCGATCTCGATGTTCGGTTGCGTTCTGTTCGTCCTGGGCGCGAAGTTTTTTCGCCGCAGTGGAACGCCGGCAAAAACAGAGACCGTCGCTGCCAGGGTCGAACAGATCATTCAACTCGGAAACAAATCAACCTTGCGACTGGTTCGGATTGGAAGGCAACAGGTGCTGGTCGCAGCGGACAGTAGCGGAATTCGTTCCGTGACGGCGGTGCAGCCTGATTTTGAATCCTTGATCGAAGAAGACAAAACGGTAGAGTCGGAAGCCAACGATTTTCAGGCGGCGCTGGCCGGATATTTCCAGTCCATGAAGAACGATCGGTCCCAGGGAACGGTCTGACCAAGCCGCAACTCACCAGTCCACATCCGGAGGCAGGATGCCTTTATTGCTTGCAGACAGTTTATCGCCCGAAGGTTTTGGAAACCTCGCTGCCCCGTTGCAGGTCGCCCTGTTCCTCGGTGCGCTCAGCTTTGCCATCTCGATGCTGGTCTGCATGACGGCTTTCACCCGCATCATTATTGTGCTGTCGTTTGTTCGCCGGGCCCTGACGACCAACGAAATTCCCCCGAATCCGGTGATTATGGGGCTGGCGGTATTTCTTACGTTGTTTGTAATGGCACCGACACTGGAAAATATCTACTCGAAAGCCGTACAGCCATATCTGAAAGCCCAGGAAGAAACGGCGGCGTTGGTCGATACGGCCAGCCAAAGTCCAACTTCCATTGCAGCAACCTTCAGTCTGGAAGACGCGTGGAATGTTACGTCAGCGGAACTTTCGGCGTTCATGTTGCATAACACCCGCGAGCAAGACCTGTTGTTGTTCCTTGAAATGGCAGGAAAGTCCGTACCCGAACAATGGAGCGACACGCCGATTCATGTGCTTGTTCCGGCATTTGTCGTCAGTGAACTCAAGACAGCTTTCATTATGGGATTTTGCATTTACATACCCTTCCTGCTGGTTGACCTGGTCGTTTCCACGCTGCTGATGTCGCTTGGAATGATGATGATGACGCCAGCCATGGTCTCGACACCCTGCAAATTGCTGCTGTTCGTTTTGGCAGACGGCTGGAGTTTGATTTCGAGGGCACTGGTTACAAGTTTTGGAAGCTAGTCAATAGTTTTTTTGCATTCAACCCGAAAACAAGTACCGACTGTGGCAAACGAAGAAACCAAAACCGACTCCAACTTTGCGATCACTACGCGCAGCGACACATTGTTGTCGATGTGCTTCCTGATGACGTTGGTGACGCTGGTAATTCCGTTGCCGACGTTTCTGTTGGACATGCTGCTGGCCTTGAACCTGGGCAGCG
>JAYVKA010000246.1:0-5244 GCA_043768885.1 Planctomycetota bacterium | reverse complement strand
AATTTGCAAAGCCTTAGAAAACTCTGGTCGGGGCACAGTAACACGCTGACCGGATTGGTCGCGTTGGCAGTGCTTGCGATGGTTGCTTCGACAATTTGGTTCCAGGGCGCGGGTAAGAGACCGGACGTGGTTGATGTTTTGCAGGTGGACCTGTCCCGCTCCGAACAAAACCAGATACGGCTGACATTGGCCCGGGAAAGCCTGAACGAGTTTCGCTTTGAAAACAACAGGTTGCTGGTGCCCCTGCCGCAGCAAAGCAGCTATCTCCTGGCGTTGACCGACGCCGGCGCGTTGCCTGATTCGTTAAGAGGAGCCGACCAGGAACTGCCGACAATCAATCCGTTTCTTTCGCGCGGCCAGCAGGAGCTGGTCCAGCAAAACTATCGCCAACAACAACTGCGAAGCGTTCTGGTGCAATTGCCCTTTGTCGAAGACGCGCGTGTTCAACTGGATGTTCAACAAGGCTCCTCGGCGTTTTCCGAACCCGACATGCGTTGTGTGGTTTCGGTTTGGCCCAGGGGCAAGCTGTTTCTGGAACATCAACAACTCTCGACGATTCATCAAAACATCCTTGCGGCCATCGCTGGCATAGAGCCGGACAAGATTGTCATTAACGACCTCAACTCCGGTTTTGCCTGGGACAGTACCCGATTGAAAACCCAGGAGCCGGGGAGTTGCGTTGTACAGATCGAACGAATGCGAATGGTGCGTCAGATGGAGCACGATCTGGAGCATTCGCTGACGGCGTGGCCGGGGGTGGGATTTGCGGTCGAGATTTGCCCGGGTTGTGCAATCGGACTCGCGCAATTGGATGGCCGGCCGTTAGAGTCTCTCGTTTCGGCTGACACAACCCCCGAGATCGGCCCCGGAACCAATTCGACGGCGAAGGTGCCAGCGATGATTCAGCCAAGCTTCCCGATGGCCCCGAAGAAACTCGAAATTTCCGACCGCGTCAAAGTTCGGTTGACGGTTGATAACCAGGCGATAGACGAGTTCCTTCAACAAGCACGCGGGAAGCCTGCGGCTGCTGACTTGTGGAGCAATGAGAGAAAGGAACTGGCGGACTCGGTTGCAGTTCGCGAGCGGATGAAACAGGAACTCGAGTCTCTTGTTCGCAAACAGCTGGCCCAGTCCGGTCAATCAGCGGATCTGGAAAATGACATCGCGATTGAGTTTGCATCGGCACTTCCAGTTCAGGGCGGATTGGCAGGAGAGCGTCGCAATTTCTGGTCGGCCGCGAATCAGGGAATGCTATGGGCGATTTTGCCAGGCCTGGCTTTGTGCGTCCTGGTCGTTTTTTCGATGTCTCGTCGTCGAGGTACGATTGCGGTGAGCCCGCTCGCAGCCCAATCCGAAAAGCCTGACGTGTGGCTGGACGACAGCAACGAGGTCGTGAACCGCCAGCAGATCCGCCAAAAAATCGACGAGTTGATCGAGAACAATCCTGAAGCGGCCGCGCGGGTCATTCAATCATGGATTCGCGACGCGGCGTAGTGCCTTGTGTCTGCATGGATTTCGAGTGCGTTCAAGGTAGCACGGCGGTCTCCGCCGTGTTTCTCGGTGGGGGACCGCCGAGCTACTATTTTTGCCTGCTTTTCCCTCTTGATTCCTCAGACGGATTCTGGGAAACGTCCCTTTGCCGGGTCTGCCCGCGCACGGAAACAGGAGAAGTCCGTGGGATGTGTGGCGTTTTTGAAGGCGTCACAGGGATTTGGCAACGCTTAATTTTTTTCGGCTTTTTTTGTTCCGAAACATGAGACTGATTGTCAATAACAATTCTGAAGTTCGACGAGGAGCGATTGGCGCGACATTGGCGCTGTTCGTCGTCGCATGGTTTGTGATTGGCCAATGTTCTGTTGCTCGCGGACAAGCTCAGCCTCAATGGATTTCAACTCAAGGCTCCAGCCAGCCGTGGGGCGAATCGGAATCTGGAGCACGGATTGACGCCATTGTTCAGCCGGTCGATTTTCGATCTGCTGGTTCAAATTCGATTCAAAAAATCCCGTCGGCCGATTTCAAGACCCAAAACGTAAACGCAGAAGTAAACGGCCAGCCAGCGAACGAGTCATCGTCCATAAACCTGGAATTTGATTTGCCAAAAGCCGACGCGGCTGCACAGGCCGATTGGACTGCCGGATTCCGCGAACTGCTGAGAGCGCAGGCGGGCAGTGTCAACTGGACCAGAATGCTGGGAAGTCTGGCGATTGTCGTCGCCGGATATCTGATTTTGGTCTGGCTGTTTCGACTGGCGAGTCCAGGCAAGAACGGCCGGTTGCCTTCGTCTGTTTTTGAACTGGTTGGGTCAGCCCGATTGAACAGCCGCCAAAGTCTGCAAGTCGTTCGGGTCGGAAGCCGGTTACTGATGCTGATCGTCAGTCCCGAGGGAGCCCAGGCGGTTGGCGAAATTTCGCACCCGGGCGAAGTTGAATCGCTGGTTGCAGAATGCGAATCAGGTGGATTCAAAAAAGGTTATCGATCCAAAGCCGCCTCTGGAGCTTTCGCGTCTGGAGGCATTTCCGGGGCGGGTCGTGATACGTCGGCCCTGCTGGAACAGCTGGTTCAGTCGTTGCAGAAATCGGCTGGTCAGAGAGCGGCCCGCACGGAATTCGAAGTCTGATTGACCGTATGTTTTCATCCGCCTCGAACACGGGAGTTCCGTTGCCAAACTGGTCGCTCATTCGCCGAATGGTTGTCGCGCACATCAGCTTGCTGGTTGTGTTGGCACCTTGTCATTCGTTCGCTGCGATGGCCCGGCAGGTTTCGGAATTTCAAGGACAGTCGAATGCTCCAGCCCGTGTTGAGCTGCTTCAAGACACGCCCGTCGGAACCGAAGTGTCCGATCCATACATCGATCAATTGTCAGCCGGTGCCCAGCGTGCCTTCGAAGGGGGACTGCCTGTTGGTGCGATTCAGACGGCACTGGTGCTGGGAGTGTTAAGCATCGCACCAGCGATTCTGTTGATGACGACCAGCTACGTTCGAATCGTTGTAGTCCTGGGCCTGTTGCGTCAGGCTCTTGGAGCCCAGCAATTGCCGCCGACTCAGGTGCTGACCGCGCTCAGCGTTTTTGTTTCGATTCTGATCATGACGCCCGTTTGGCAGGAGATTAAGACCGAAGCGATTGACCCGTGCATGCAATCATCGGGCCCCGTGGACTGGGATCAGGTTTGTCAACGTGGTGTCGCGCCCCTCAAGAAATTCATGGTGGCCCAAATCGTTGGCACGGGAAACGTTGATGCGATCAACGTATTCAACCGCTACAGCCACGCTCAAACAACTGGCTCGATGAGTCAGTCTTCCAACACCGCACCGCTGGTGACTGCGGAAACGGTAAACAATGTTCCGATGAGCGTGATCTTGCCGGCGTTTCTGGTGAGCGAGTTGAAGGTCGCGTTCTTGTTGGGCTTTCAGATTTTTTTGCCATTCCTCGTTCTGGACTTGATTGTCTCGACGTTGGGCGTGTCGATGGGGATGGTCATGTTGCCGCCGTCGATGGTCAGCCTGCCGTTGAAGCTGATTTTGTTTGTGATGGCCGACGGATGGAATTTGGTGATGGGAATGTTGCTACAAAGTTTTCATTCCGGGGGGCATTTTCCCTAGGAGATTGATTGAACAGTAACACACATAAACAAATACGAGCCCGCAGCGCAAACGAGTGATTTGCCAAGCCCCCGCTCGCTTAGGCTTCGGGCTGGTATTCGCAACGACCTGCCCAATGATGGCGATGTTCAAACAAAGACCTTGCACGTGATCCAGGGACTGTTTTTCAAACCGAACGACTGAACGACGATGCAACCACAAGACTCAATTGACCTTTGCCGCGAAGCGCTGACGTTGGCGCTGACAAGTGTCGGGCCGGTGTTGCTGGCCGGTTTGATCGCGGGCATTTTGGCGGGGCTGGTTCAGTCGCTGTTTCAGATTCATGACCAGATCGCCGGTTTTGTTCCGCGTGTGGTCGTAATGGTGATGACTCTGATGTTGTTGTTGCCGTGGATGTCGGCGCGGGTTACAGATTTTGGGCGTGAGTACTTTTCGCGTCCGATGTTGTTGCCCCAATCCCGGGTTTACCAGCCAGCGGAGGGCGAGTATCCGTCGTGGCATGGCAAGTAACCATTCTCGCTGCAGTTAGAGTCGCGGCCTTCATGGCGGTGGCTCCCCTGTTGGGAAACCGGCAAATTCCCTGGTGGATCCGGGCAGCGGTTGTCGTCCTGGTTTCGCTCGCGCTCGCTCCACTCGTTGCGACAGCGTTTGGTTCGGAATCGGCGGAAGGCGCGTCGTGGTGGGCTCTTGGCGGTTTTATCGACCGGTTGTTCGCCGAGTTGATGATCGGGCTGATGTTGGGTCTTGGAGTTTCGGTGCTTGTCAGTGCAGCAACGATGGCGGGGCAGATTCTGGCCCAGATGTCGGGATTGAGCTGGCCGATGTCCGAATCCGAAAACAACAGTCCTGTCACGCAACTGGTCTGGATGGTTTCGCTGGTTGTATTCGTATTGATGCAAGGGCCCGAGTTGATGTTGTCGGCGCTGGCAGACACTTTTGTTTCCATTCCGCCGGGACAGGTTTCAGGCGGAACCAACCAGATGGGTTTTGTAACGAGCATGCTGACACACAGTTTTTGGTTGGCACTTCGCGGAGTCGGTCCAGCTGTTGCTGCGCTTTGGATCGGAATCCTGGGTATCACGATCCTGGTTCGGGTCTTGCCACAGGCGGGATGTTTGCAGTTGGGAATGGATGCCGGGATGGCGGCGTTTTGGTTGGCGATCGTGTTGACGGTGTGCTGTGGAGTCTGGATTTGGATGGACGATCTGGATTCCTGGATGCACATCATTCGCGACCAGGTTGTGGCGAGTGCGGTGGCTACTCCGTAGAGCGTTTCTCGTTCAACTGTCAGCCGAAGGCGTACGAGCAACAGCATCGCGTACGCCTTCGGCTGACGGTTAAACGAATCTGGCGCTGTCCAGTTATTGGTATTAAACAAAGTTTTGAAGAAAACTTTTGAAGGAATCAGAAATCCATGCGCGACGCCCGACATGCACCTTCGCCCGCAAAACTGAAGCGGGCTCGCAAGCAAGGTGATATTCCACAAAGCGCTCAATTGGTTGCCTCGGTCCAAATGGCTTTGGCAATCGGCGTGGCGTTGTGGCTGGTGCCGGTGGTAGCTGGCGGATTGGTCGAGTGGACACGGCAGTGGTGGTTGAATTCTGCGGCCAGCGGCGGAGGGACAGTGGGCGTTGCCGACGATAT